>DATHJV010000055.1:0-5584 GCA_035489645.1 Minisyncoccota bacterium
AGAGTTTCATATTTAAGAAATTATTGTCCCTAAAAACTTTTCTGCATTTAAGCATTTTGCCAGATTATCAATAGGCTTGCCGTTCATAATGATCACCTCTATCCCCTCCCTCTGTGCTACTTCTGACGCGGTGGGGTCAAAAGGAGAATGGAGTCTGGAAGTCCAAACTTTTGGAATTATCTTCCTGTAATCCGTCCAAGAAATTTGCTCAATCTTTTTGGCGTTTGGATTTTTCTTAGGGTCCGAATCATAAACATAATCAATGTTGGACAAATTAATCAGCTTCCTTGCTCCAATACTCTTCGCAGCTAAAATCGCATCATAATCAGAACTGTGCCCGGGCTCGTAAGCCGAGCCGATCACTATCGGTTTCTCGGATGGAAGCTTGGATGAAAGATCGGGAATTACTTTATTATGAGCATATTCACTAAATACAACCCGCAGTAGTTCCGCGTTTAATTTTAAAGATGCAATGCCAATCCAATCCAAGTCTTCGTCTGTCGGATTTCCAAGAGTTTTCGCCGCTTCATTATATCTATTATTGAGTTTGCCTCCTCCCGTGATAATCACAAACTTTCTGCCCTTTGCCACATGTTCCAGAATTAAAGTTTTGAAACTTTTCAAAAAATTTACATCTATATTGTCAGGTATGATTAACGATCCGCCAAGTGAAATTATGATTGTTTCGTCCATCTTAAAATCCTAGGGCTTTAATAATGTCTTTATGCACATTTTCGACTGTTTGCTCGCCGTTGATGGAGTAAATAACGTAATTTTCTTTATTTTTAAAATAATTCATAGCCGGAACTACATTGTTTACATATTCATCAAATCTTTTGGCGAGACCTTCGGGAGTATCATCGTGCCTGCCGCGAAGCAGATTGCGCTTCATCGCTTCCTCTTTGGACAACTCTAAGTAAATAATTTTTATGTCTTTCCTCGGAAGAGTTCTCATCAGGGTCGCAAAATATTGCGATTGGGGAACAGTCCGCGGATATCCATCAAAAAGTAAATGTTTGTCCGGAGAAAAATGGGATTTTACGGCATCTGCAACAAGTTTATTTGTATCAGAATCGGAGATCAGTTTTCCCGCATTTATCATCTGCTTCAAAACTTGCGCGTTTTCATTGTCTGACTCTATTAGTTTCCTAAAAATTTCTCCAGTGCCAATGTAGACGCATTCTCTACCGTCTTTCTTAAGAAAACCCTGCAAGAGCTTCACCTGCGTCCCCTTGCCCGAGCCCACTATTCCAAAAAATATATAAGTCTGCGGTTGCATATCTAAACAATACAAAATATAGCTTGAATAATCAAGGTTATTGTAATAGAATAATTTTATTATGAAAAAACTTGGATTTAACCTAGTGCTTCTGGGAATGATTGCTTCGGGTAAGGAAACTCAGGCCAATATTCTAAAAAAGAAATTCGCGCTAAAATTTATTGAGTCCGGTGTATACTCGCGCAAACTATTGAAAGAAAAAAGTAAAAATGGCGCCTGGGCGAGGCGCACTACAGGTAAAGGCAAACCGCTGCCCACTATCCTGTTGCAAAAATTTTTGATTAGAGAAATAAAAAATAAGCCAAAAAATAAAGATTTGCTTTTCTTGGGTACTCCGCGGCTTAAACCGGAAGCACAACTTGTAAAGAAGATTCTTGAAAGAGTTGGCCAAGATTTTATGGCATTATATATGACTTTGCCTGACAAAGTAGTTTACAAACGTTCAATAAAACGAAGTGCCGGAAATATGAAAGAAATTTATAAAATATTTGATACCAAAAAACTCATAAAAACGCGGATAAAATGGCACAAAGATCAAGTCGGCAAAACGGTAAAATATTTCCGGAATTTACAGAAATTAAGAATAATCAATGGTAATCAGTCAGTGCAAAAGGTAACCAGAGATATTCTGAAAGCAATCGAGGAATACAAAAAAATAAGTTAAATATATCTAAGAAATATTTTTATTGTTTTTTTTGAATATAGAGTAGAACTTACCCTCTCCTAAATTTTTAGCAACTTCCTGTGGGGTAAATGTGTCGCCATTCATACATAAATAAATACCGGGTGGCAACTCTTGAGATTTTGAAAGGGCAAACCCTAAATTAAATGTCGCATCTGTGGGATAAAATCCTTCCAAGGGAATCATAGAACCTGTAAAAACAATTGTTTGCCCTTTGCGTTTTATATTTGCTTCAATAAATTTAGCGGTGTCCGGCATTGTATATGTGCCGTGAGTAATAATAATTTTATTAGCCTCACTATTTTCAACAGCTTTTAATACATTATTAATATCTCGCTGATTCATTTGTCGACTATCTTTCATGCAAATTTCATTAAATTTTATCTCCGGGTAAATAATCAGCCCTTTAAAGTATTTGGGAATTGCTGAGTGAGTATTAATCGTGGTAGTATCTGCAATACCATTCCAATTAGAGTCAATGGTTCCACCGGTCATCAAGATTTCTATTTTTTCCTTTTTCATAAAAGTGAAAAGAAAACTAATACTCCCGCATGGAGATCTGCGCGTCTACTTTTTTTATGAGATCGAGGACGACGGACACTACGATGAGAATGGATGTACCGCCTAGGGCGAGAGTGGTAATGCCAGTTAAGTGCTGCATAATCAGTGGCAGTATGGCAATAAATCCTAAAAAGACCGCGCCGAGAAGTGTAATGCGGATGAGGACTTTTGAAATGTACTCGGAAGTTGACGCGCCCGGACGAATACCCGGAATGAATGCTCCGTTTTTTTGCAGGTTCGTGGAAAGAGCCTCGGGATCAAAAGTGACAGCCGTATAGAAGTAAGTGAAAACAAATACTAAAATAAAATATAACACCGCATAAAGCAATGAGGTCTGCGTAAATGAAATTAGCGCGCTAGAAATTTTCATTATAATAGGAGACGTGAAGCGCGCCAAAAAAGTGCCGATCATTTGCGGGAAAAGAAGAATTGAGAGGGCGAAAATTATCGGAATAACTCCGGCCTGATTGACTCGTAGCGGCAGATAAGTAGAACCGCCGCCGTACATTTTCATACCACGGACGCGTTTGGCGTAAGTTACCGGAATCGGGCGTTCCGCCTCGGTCACCAGGACAATCCCTGCGATTACCACCACGGCGACTACGGCAAACACAAGATAAAGCGGAATTTGAGAAACATTAAAAGTGAAAATAAGCTCGCTTACCCGAGATGGAAGGCGCGCAACAATACCGGCAAAGATAATGAGCGACACGCCATTGCCAATCCCAAATTCTGACACGAGCTCGCCGATCCACATCAAGAGTATCGATCCGGCAATAACAATAATCAAATTCGTAATCCGAGCAAAAGCTGACAAATTTACCAGAATACTCTGATTTTCGAGAATTGCCAAAAGAGCGAAACCTTGAATCGCGGCGAGGGGTACAGTGAGAAGGCGTGAATACTGCGTAAATCTTTTCCGGCCGGCCTCACCCTCTTCGTGATAAATCCTCTTCAGGGCAGGAACCATAATGGTCAAAAGCTGCATAATGATTGAACTAGTGATATACGGACCGACACCGAGCATGATGATGGAAAGATTAGTAAGCCCGCCTCCGGAAAATATGTTCAAGATGCCAAAAAATTGGTTATTAGCGAGAAAACGGTTGAGTTCCAGAGTGTCAATGCCGGGAATAGGAATGGCCGCAAGTAATCGAAATACTATGAGCGCAAAAAGCACGAACAAAACCCGCTTGCGCAGGGTAATGTCCGTCCAGATTAATTTTATTTTGTTTAAGAAATTTTGCATCCCGGTATCAAAATTTTATTTATTAATGTTTATCATAATATCCCGTAATCAAAAATTTAGTACGGAACATGTTTTATTTTTCCAATTTGAAAATTATTTTCTTTCCTTTTATCCCAAGTCGCCTGCGAATCTCTCTAAATTTTTCTCCCTGGAGAGCAAGCTTCCCGCCTTTCACTACAAAGGCATTCTCGATTGACTTAAACCGATAGCCGCGATTTTTTGGCAATCTTTTAATAATATCACGAAGTTCCGGACGACGCTTGTTGCCGGCGCGGGCCGTCTGCCCTTTGCCTCCGCGGCCGGCCGTCTTTCCGCGCTTGCCTCCGCGGCCCACGATGCGGTCTTTTTTATTCTTGTGAGCTCTTTTTAAATTATGTATTTGCATGGATTTAGTTAATTAACTTTCAATGTCTAATTTTCCAACAGCCTCTGTCGGGATCCCGACCTGCTCCAGCGACGTTACGTCGGGATTCCCCGGCAAAGGTACTTTACTAACAATAATAACAGCATCCGCTATGGGCTTTTCGTATTTTGACGAAATAGCGGAAAGCGCTTGCATGCATGCTTTGGCATTGTTCAATTTATTCTTGCTATTAGACAAAATTTTCCCGGTAATGTCTTTCATGCCGGATAATTTCACTATATCCCGGACAACCGATCCGGCCACGAGCCCGCGATCCTTATTTGGCCTCAGCATGACATACGAGCTACTGAATTTAGCCGAAAGCTCGTGCGGAATAGACATGGCTTTTGTTAAGTTAAGTTTAACCATATTTTTTTTGGCATTTCTGACTGCTTTATTAATCGCCAGTGCCGTATCGGCCGCTTTTCCCAGACCCAAACCAACAGACCCCTTTCTATCTCCGGCTATCAATGCGACAGAAAAAGAAAATCTGCGCCCCCCGGCAACAACTCTGGTCACCCGGCGAATATTTACAATCTTTTGGTCAAATTCCGGCTTTGATCGTCCAAAAGAAGAACTTCTCCGATTGGTCTTTTTTTCGCTTGTGATTTTTTTTGCTTTTTCCATGGCTGATTTTTATAAGGAGCGAAGCGACTTTATAAATCGACACCCCTCACCACTTTTACTTTTAATCTTCATAAAAAATTGTCTGAAAGACAATTTTTTCTTATTAAATTTATTTATAATGTATATCATTTTTTTATTAATTATTCTTGGTAAAAGTGGTGAAGGGTAAGGAAATTTATATTCGTTTCCCTCATTAAATTTCACTTAAAATTTAAGTCCTCCCGCTCTGGCTTCGTCCGCGACTGCCTTTATCCTTCCGGTATATTTAAATCCATTACGGTCAAAAACGACTTTGTCAATTTTGTCTTTGAGCGCAGCCTTAGATATCATGCGACCCACTTCTTTCGCTCTCTCTTTTTTGGTGCCTTCCGTCATTTTAATATCACTCGCCTGAGCCATCGTCTCCCCGGTTTGGTCATTTATAACTTGCGCGTAAATAAATTTATTAGAACGAAAAACAGTCAGTCTCGGACGAGCGCTAGTACCTTTGATTTTTACTCTGATCTTTTTCTTTAATCTAATTCTTTTTGTATTCTTTTTTCTGTTTTTATTTTGCATTTTATTGATACCATTTTACACAGTCTTTTTGCCTTGCTTGCGCCTAATAACTTCGTCGGAATAGCGCATCCCTTTGCCTTTATACGGCTCCGGTTTCTTCAAGGCGCGAATAGCCGCGGTAAAGCTTCCGACTAGTTCCTTATCAATTCCGGTAATCGTAATATTATTTTTCTCGGCCGTCGCAGTAATCGTTTCCGGTATCGGC
Source organism: Minisyncoccota bacterium (assembly GCA_035489645.1). Classification (GTDB taxonomy): domain Bacteria; phylum Patescibacteriota; class Minisyncoccia; order Phycocordibacterales; family UBA9973; genus UBA9973. Next base: position 5,565 of record DATHJV010000055.1, read on the forward strand.
ACAACGACCGGGTGAGAGAA
>DATHJV010000056.1:0-9695 GCA_035489645.1 Minisyncoccota bacterium
TCAAGGCGAAGCGCGAGAATTAATGGCTTCCAATAAAAATTTGCTTAAACCGCAAAATGGCGATCCAATAGTGCACCCCCGCATGGATATGGTGCTCGGAAGTTATTGGATGACAAAATCAGTTGATGGAGAAGAGGGCGAAGGCAAATATTTCTCCAGTCCGAACACTGCTATTACCGCCTACAATTACGGAATTATATCTCTGCGCGCAAAAATAAAAGTGCTAGCGACGGACAAGAAAAAATACGCCAAATTTAATGCAGGAATTTTTGACACTTCGGTCGGAAAACTTCTTTTCAATAGTATTTTGCCCAATGATTTTTCTTATGTGAACGATGAAATGACTCAAGACAGACTCTCCGCGCTACTAGACGAATTGATTGTGCACTCCGGTGTCGACAGCACTCCGCTTATCCTGGACAAAATTAAAGCATTCGGCTTTGAATATTCGACGCTCTCCGGCACCACTTGGGGATTAGATAATGTTAAGGTTCCCGTCGAGAAGAAAAAAATTATCGAGGAAGGTAAAAAACTAGAAGAAGAAATTGTCGGTCAATGGAGGGAAGGTCTTTTGTCGGAAGAAGAAAAATATCAAAAAATTATAGAAATTTGGGCGCACACAAAGAAGGTTTTGGAAAAAGTTCTACCGAATACGCTTGATAAGAATAGCTCTACCTATGATTTATTTACTTCCAAAGCAAGAGGCACGATGTCTTCTCTTATGCAGATGACGGGAATGATTGGACTAATCCAGAATAATCAAGGCAAGACTTTGGAATTTCCGATTATTCCATGTTATCAGGAGGGACTTTCTCCGATTGAGTATTTCGTTATTACCCATGGCGCCCGCAAAGGCGCCTCCGACACCGCGCTCAACACCGCCAAGGCCGGCTACCTGACCCGCCGACTGGTGGACGTCGCGCAGGATGTGGTTATTACGGAAGTGGATTGCGGCACGAAGGAAGGAAGGATAGTCAGCAGAGAGGATATTTCCGGAATTGAAATTCCGCTTTCCAAAAATATTCGCGGACGTGTGCTGGCGGGAGATATTAAAGACAAAAATGGCAAGGTAATTTATAAGAGAGGATTTTTAATTACCAAAGAAGAAGCTTACAATATTGAAGGAACCGATATCACAGAAGTATTTGTCCGTTCTCCTTTGACCTGTCGCACCGTTCATGGTCTTTGTGTCAATTGTTATGGGCTCGACTTGGGGCGAAATCATTTAGTGCAGCTGGGCGAAGCTGTCGGCATCATCGCGGCTCAGGCAATCGGCGAGCCGGGTACTCAGCTGACGCTGCGCACTTTTCATGCAGGAGGGGTCGCCGGAACCGACATTACTACCGGGCTGCCGCGGGTGGAAGAAATATTTGAAAGGAGAATTCCCAAAAATCCGGCAATTATTTCGGAGACTGACGGGGAAGTGATTTCCATTGCTGCCAAAGACGGAAAACCGGTCCGCGGAGCAACATCCGTCGGAGAAAAAATAATAAAAGTACTCTCGGACATAGAAGGGACCAAGGCGGGCGCTAAAAATGAGATAGAATATCTAGTAGCTTTTAATAGAATGCCGACAGTTAAAGTCGGCGACAGAGTATCGAAGGGAGATCTTTTGACTAACGGATCAGCGGATATTGCGGAGATGTTTAAGTTTGGCAATAAAGAATTAGTCGAAAATTATATAATCAGGGAAATAAATAAAGTTTATGAACTGCAAAGCGCTTCAATTTCCAGGAAGCATACCGAAATAATTATTCGCCAGATGTTTTCGCGCCGAAAAATAAAAGATGCCGGCGAAACCAATTTTTCCATCGGCGACATTGTCGAGAATACGGCATTTATCGAAGAAAATGAAAGAGTCGGCGTTGAGAAGGCAGCAAAAGCTGAAACGGTAGTACTTGGCATCACCGAAGTGTCGCTACGCACGAAGAGCTGGCTTTCAGCAGCGTCATTCCAGAATACTAATCGTGTTTTGATTGAAAATGCGGTCAAGGGCGGGGTGGATAATCTGAGAGGTTTGAAAGAAAATGTGATAGTCGGGCGACTCATCCCGGCGGGGACTGGATTCTCCACTCGAAGCGAACCCATTTTGATTGAGAAGAATAAACTTAAAGAAAAAGAAGTTGTGGAGAAATAAATTTATCGAGGAAAACCCTTAATAAAGTTGGGTGAGTAAAAATATGTCCTCATCTGTTGATCAAATAAAATCACGAATAGATATCCTGACGCTTGTGAGCTCCTATATGAAGCTGGACAGGGCTGGGGCGAACTGGAAGGGCAAATGCCCATTCCACAGCGAAAAGACGCCCAGCTTTTTTGTCTCGCCCGAGCGGGGTAGCTATTATTGTTTTGGTTGCGGGGCTTCCGGAGATATTTTTACTTTCGTGGAAGAATTTGAAGGACTTGATTTTAAGGGTGCGCTCCGACTTTTAGCAGACCGCGCGGGAGTCCAGCTTGAAGTTTATAATAAAATCAACAAAGAAACTGAAAGTGAAAAGGAGAAATTATATAAAGCCATGGAAGAAGCTACGAAGTATTTCGAGAACAATCTAAAGGAAAACAAACAAGCGCAAGAATATTTGAAGTCTCGCGGACTGACCGATAAAACCATCAAAGATTTCCGAATAGGCTATGCTATATTGGATTGGAGGAGATTATATGACTTCTTAAAAGAAAAGAGTTTTACTGACGATGAAATAGAGAAAGCGGGGCTCGCTAAAAAGCCGAATGATGGCCAAAAGACAATGTATGACAGATTTCGTGGTCGGATTATGTTCCCCATCAGCGACTCGAGCGGTCGGGTCATTGCTTTTTCGGGCAGAATTTTTCCGGAATCGGTTCCGACCGAAGTCGGGACGCCAACTATGGTCGGTGCTAAGTATTTAAATAGCCCTGAAACCCCGATCTTTAAAAAGTCCGCCGTTCTATACGGATTGGATAAAGCCAAGCAATCGATTAGAAAAAATGACTTTTCCATTATTGTGGAAGGACAATTTGATTTAATTTTATCCCATCAGGCTGGTTTTAGAAATACCGTGGCAACTTCGGGTACGGCCCTCTCTAATTCTCTAAAATTGGAAGATAATTCAATTAACAATCTTGGTCTTGTCAGTCGCTTATCTCAAAATATTGTATTTATTTTCGATGCAGATATGGCGGGTTTCAATGCTTCGATGCGTGCTACTCCGATTGCTCTTGCTTTGTTTTCAGATATGAATGTAAAAGCCACCCAAATACCCGAGGGGATGGACCCGGCAGATTTGATTTCAAAGATTGGACCAAATTCCTGGCGGGAAGTCATCAGAAATTCAAAACATATTATAGAATTCCTGGTAGATAAATATATGTTAATCTCCAAAAATAATGATCTTCTCCAGACAAAACTGGAAATTGAAAATAAAATAATCCCCTATCTAACTTTAATAAACAATCCGGTGAAAAAATCTCATTTTATATCTTTAATATCGAATAAGTCCGGGATAAGTGAAAACGATATTCGGGAGCGACTCAAAGTGGTGGAGCGAGAATTAAAATCCGAAAATAGGGAAATAGAGAAAATGGCGAAGAAAGAGGAGACAATGTTTAGAGCGGACTATATTTTACGCAAACTGTTGGGGATTATTTTTTGGCAAAAAAGCTTAACCGAGAGTATTATTAATACCAATGAGGTAATACATAGGCTTGTCCTCATTTTAAATCTAGAAAAAGAAAAACTATTAGAGAGTTCAAAATATAATAGGGGAGACTTGATTTTTGAAGCGGAGGTGTTTTATGGAGGAGATCCAAGTCACCTTAAAAAAGATACAGAAGAGCTCTTGTCTAATTTGGAAGAAGAACGTTTTAAAGAAAAATTAGGTATAAAAATGAGGGAGCTGCGCCAGAGCGAGGAGTTCAAGGATACCGTAAAAGCGAAATTGATTTTGACAGAAATTGGCGAGATTAATGACAAGATACAAAATATAAAAAATAAAAAAACATGAAAACAAAAACAAAAAAAATAATAAAAAAAAGAAATAAATCCCGACACCCAAAGGCGAAGAAGAAAATTGTAGAAAAAGCTAAAACAAAAATGATCTTAAAAAAGAAGGTTGTGAAATTATCGTCCGCAGAAAGAAAGGCGGAAGGTCTGTCTCGCATAGCAAATGAGCTGATAGGGAAGGGACGCAAAAGGGGATTTATTACTTACGATGAAATATTAAAAACTTTCCCGGATATTGAAAATAATATTATATTTTTAGACGAACTTTATGAAAAATTCGCTGCGGCCGGCATCGATGTCCTGGAAGGGGGAAATCTGCTTAATCTCAATGCGGATCTCTCCGATAAGGATTTAAATAAGTCTTCGCTGCATGATTCGATCCAGATGTATCTAAAGGAAATAGGCCAGTATCCGCTGATTCATGCCAGTGACGAAAAAGATCTGGCTAAACGCATCGAGCATGGCGACTTGGAGGCGAAGAATCTGCTCGCGCGCGCGAACTTGCGACTGGTGGTCTCCATTGCGAAAAAATACGTGGGCCGGTCTGCCAATTTGACTCTACTGGATCTGATTCAGGAAGGTAATTTGGGTTTATTCAAGGCCGTCGAAAAATTCGATTGGACTAAAGGATATAAATTCTCTACCTACGCGACTTGGTGGATTCGCCAGTCTATCACTAGAGCCCTTGCCGACCAGTCCCGTACTATCCGCATACCTGTCCACATGGTTGAGACAATTTCGAAATATAAACAGATACACCGCCGTCTCTCTCAGGATTTGGGCCGTGATCCCTTGGCCGAAGAAATTGCCACGGAAATGGGTATTCCAGTGGAAAAAATTCATGTAATTGAAAACATTTCACAGGAGACTGTCTCCCTGGAACAGCCGGTCGGCGACGATGATGATAAATCAACATTAGAAAATTTCATTCCCGATGATAAAATTTTGCGTCCGGATCAGGAATCTTCCCGACGCATTCTGTCGGACCAAATTCGCGAAGTCTTAAGTGAACTAAATCCCAAAGAACGCAAGATTCTGGAGATGCGTTATGGATTATTAGACGGCATTCAGCACACCCTGGAGCGGGTGGGGGAGGAGTTTGGCGTGACTCGAGAGCGCATTCGCCAAATAGAGGCCAAAGTTCACGAGAAACTGCGCCAAAACGAAAAAATTTCCAGATTGAAGAACTATTTTGACTAGCGAGGAGCAAAGCGAAAGCTTGCTTTCATTTTGTCCGAGTCCGAACGTTATCGAAATATTGTACCCAGTTATACTTTGATTAATTCATCTTTAGTTTTACTTCAAAGCACTATCGATTTTTGGTTTGACGGTGGACCAGGATTCGGCCCCGTCGATGACTGAGACGATTTTCCCATTTTTTAAAATATATCCTTTGGGCGTACCTGCGACTCCTGCGGTAGTTCCCTCCGCCCTGGAATCCGCGACTGCTTGCGCATATTTACTTTCATCTAAGCACTTGTCAAAACTAGATGTATCGAGATTAAGTATTTTTGCAAAAGACTTTAAATTCAGGTCAGAAAAAGCTCCTTCATTTTCTCCGTTTTGGTGACCGTAAAGATAGTCATGATATTCCCAGAATTTTCCTTGATCTCCGGCGCATCTGGCCGCTTCAGCCGCTCGAATGGATTCCGGTCCTAAAAATGCCCAGTCTCTATACACAAATAATACTTTTCCATTTTCTGCATAATTATTAACTCCCGGCATAAAAGGAACCCAACTCGGATCACGTTGCTTTAAGGATTGAATTAAAGGTGTATCAGATTCTAAGCCGGATATTGCTCCACAAAAAGGACATTGGAAGTCCTCATATAGGACAACAGCGACTCTTGCGTCTCTATTTCCCATAGTTCTGTCTGACCCATCTATTTTTGCCAGGGTAGTATTTACCGGTGTATTGTCGGCTGTATTAATTACTGCCTTAGTTCCTTTCAGTAAAATCGCCCCGGCTATAAGTATTCCTGCGATAATTACCGCTCCAGCTATTTGTTGCTGGCTCATATTGCTCTTCTTTTCAACAACATGTTCTTCTTCCATTTGTTTTGTAATATTATTTTAAATCTAACTGTTAATATCTCCATTGTAGCATAATTTTAGAGAATATGATATATTTAGAGCATTATTAATTATTATCTAGCCAGAGGCTCGCCTTTGGTGGAAGAAAAATATGCATGATTCAAAAAGTGGTTGTGGTTGTTGCGGAGGTCATGGGGGCCATGGCTGTCATACGATGATGATCGTTAAAATTCTGCTCATCATCGGCGGAGTGAATTGGGGTTTGGTGGGTTTGGGGATGTTGGCGGGTAATAGTATGGAGGCTTGGAACGTTGTTCATATGATTCTAGGTCCTATGCCAACTCTGGAGGGTATCGTTTATGTGCTGGTGGGTATTGCCGCTATCATGAAGCTTATTGGTTGCAAGTGCAAAAAATGCAGAGAAGGCGTGTGTGAGTCTTGCGGAAGCGATACTAAGGTAGAGGCGGGCAGTATGTAAAATGACTTCAATTTTAGACATAATATTTTATGCTCTGATTTTTTCGTCTGTGTATGTGCAGGTGTTTTTTTTCGTCACCTTTCTGGAAAATCGGAGGAAAATAATTGTTAGAAATGGTAAAATTACACTCGGCTATTATCCAACGGTGACGATTGCGGTACCCTGTTTCAATGAAGAAGCGACAGTTGAAAAGACAGTCCAGTCGATACTTTCCTTAAACTATCCTATGGATAAGGTCAAAATTCTTATTGTCGATGATGGATCGACAGACAATTCGTGGAATGTTGTTAGTAAATTTTCGGACTATCCGAATATTAAGATTTTTCGTAAAAAAAATGGTGGAAAATATACTGCGCTTAATTTGGCTTTGGCGCATACCGAGACTGACTTTTTTGGCGGGCTGGATGCCGATTCCTTTGCCGATCCGGAATCCCTTGTTCGCATCATAAGTTATTTTCAAGTCGATTCTTCTGTTATGGCGGTTGTTCCATCCGTCAGGGTTTATAACTTTAAGAATTCTATTCAAAATGCCCAGAAAGCCGAATATCAGCTGGGTATTTTTCTTAAAAAAATGCTCGGCTTCTTAGGAGCTATCAATGTTACTCCCGGACCTATGACAATTTTTCGCAAGTGCGTCTTTGATAATTTAGGTCCCTACCGGCATGGGCACAATACGGAGGACATGGAGATTGCTTTTCGGATGCAAAAAAATCTTTATAAAATAGAGCATTGCAACGACGCGTATATCTACACCAATACGCCAAAAACGTTGCGGAAGCTCTACCAGCAGAGATTGCGCTGGATTTACGGCTTTATTAATAATACTCTTGATTACAGGAGTATTTTATTTAGAAAAAAATACGGCAATTTCTCTATTTTAACTTTGCCGATGGGCTTGATTTCTATTTTTTCTGTCTGCTATCTTTTCAGCAAAATAATCTACAATTTAGGTATTTTCTTATATTCAAAAATTTTAATTTTAAAAACTGTCGGATGGCATTTTGCCACTTCAAAAATTTTTTATTTTGATACTTTTTTCTTAAATATGCGGTCGTTCGTATTTTTAGTTATTTTTACTTATTTGTTGGTGGCTTGGGCATTAGTTTTTGGGAGAAAAATGGTTGAAGGAAAATGGGGAGTATCTTTAGGCATGATATATTTCTTTCCTATTTTTAGCCTCTCCGCTCCTATTTGGCTCTTTTCAGCGGTTTACAGCACTGTTTTAAGAAGGTGCCCGGCTTGGAGATAAATTCTTGTTTTCTGCGCTAAATTTTCATTAAATACATCTCATCAGAAAAAATAGCCATAATAAACAAAAGTTTAAAATTTTATTAATGTGGTGAATAATAATATTGATTGGAAAAAATATTTAATTGTCTTTTTAATGACTGTTAGCCTTTTTCTGACTGCCAGTTATTTAAGTAATTATTTTGGAAATAAAAAGATTGACCAACTAAAATCAATTCAAGATAAGATAGCCATGGACATTCTTTCTTCAGAGACTCAATTTTCCTTACTTTCAGAATTGTCGTGTAAAAATATTTCCGATACCATATACTCTCCTGAGCTCGGAGAATTGGGTAATAAATTAGAATGGAGTCAGAGTAATTTGGGCGCCACCGCGGAAGTGTCTTATTTAAAAAAGTATTACTCACTTTTGCAGATTAAAGATTATCTTTTGGCAAAAAAAATCTCTGAACGCTGCGGAATCAAATCTGCTTTTATTCTTTACTTCTATACAAACAAAGATAACTGCAATCTTTGCGAGAGTCAAGGTATAGTCCTGACCAGTCTCCGCGAAAAATATCCAGAACTCAAAGTATATTCTTTTGATTATAGCATAGATCTTTCTGCAGTAAAAGCGATGCTTCAGATTTACAAAATAAAAGATACTGAGCTCCCCGCGCTGGTGATAGAAGACGAAGTGCTGACGGGTTTTCATTCAATGGATGACCTGGAGGCAAGAGTTAAAGATTCTTTCAAACTTCAAGAAATAAAGCCTCTGGACACAGTCAAAAAGAGCTCTTAATCGGAGTGTCTTTACGATTTCGCTCGAACCTACTTTATCAAAAATTCGGCGGGGATTTTGGATTTCGCCCGCGCGGAGGAGAGGTCTGGGGAGGAATCCGCGCGGGCTTCCTTTCGGATTTTTTAGCGGGGCGGGCATTAAGAAAAAGAAATCAGTATTGATATTTCTGCTTCGCAGAAATTACTATTTTACATTTATGCTTGACCCACCCTCCGTTCGCGCACAAAGTTTTGCTCCCTTAAATCATTAGACTTCAACCCCATACACTGTAGCAATAGATAGGAGCTTACTCCTATCTATCCCAAGATTTATAAAACTCTCCCTCCAAAAAATCTTTGACTCGAACCTCATCCTCCAAAACAAATCAGTGCGCGCAAGCGCGCCGAATTTCCTGAATTCCCCCGCAAAACAAACACAATCAGCGTGGGCGTCGCTTTGCGACGCCCACGCCTTTGTTGATTCCCAACCAAAAAGTCGGTCTTGGAGCCGCCTCTCGGGCTTGAACCGAGGACCTTCGCTTTACAAAAGCGTTGCTCTACCAACTGAGCTAAGGCGGCAATAGGGAACCTAAGCCCTTACATTAACACATTATCTACAAGTTTTCTTCCTTTTTTATTTTATGCTTTATTTCTCTGATTTTATGTTTGTAGTCTCCCATAATTTTTAGAAACCTAGAAATTTCTTTTTTTTCACCATTGACGCGATTTTTTTTTATTTTAATTTTTATCTTTTCATATTTATTTTTCAAAAGATTTGTTCCGCGAACGTAGAATCTGACTATCGCCACCAAGAGAGCGTATCCATGTTTTTTTAGGCTGACAACAGTCAACTGTTCGACTTCCTTTAAGTATGGGAGCTCCACCAATAAGACCTCTTCCTGATTTTTAACTTCCTCCTGCTTTAATAAAACCAATTTTCGGCCGATCATAATGACGATGGATAAAAGGGAAGCGAAGAATAAAATCAAGAGGATATACATTTTAGCAAAAAAGTTCTCCCATAATTTATAATATTGAATAACGCTTCACTTCTTTTATTTTTGCCTTTGCTTTTTCTAAAAGTTCGCTAATCGACTCATCTGGATTTTTAATGAATACTTGATTCGGCAGAGTCTTTTCCTTAAAATAAGCGAGCAGTTTTCCGTCCAGCATTTTTTTCTTAATCTCGGCTGGTTT
>DATHJV010000057.1:0-12744 GCA_035489645.1 Minisyncoccota bacterium
TATGAAAAGCCGACGGTTATAATTTCTCATAACATTCCCGGCAAAGGCGTGCGTGAATTTGAAAGGGATTATAAATGGCACGGAAGCCCGCCAAATAAAGAGCAAGCAAAAATGGCATTAAACGAACTGCGAACACTGGGCGACAAGATTAGAAGCGAGCATCAATGAATTATGAATTACGAAACTCTTTCTTGGCATACTTTTTATAAAGCAATCTGTCTCCGCAAGCTTACGGAGCGAACTGCTCGCCTACCCGGCTGCGCAAGGCTTTCTAAAAAGTACGCCTGCGACGAGTTTCTTAATCCATAAATAAATAATGTTAAACCCGAAATTAAAATTAAATCCGAAAATTTTTAACGACGATGTCGAGAAATTGGAAATAAGAACCGGCTTTGGCCAGGGCCTATTGGTGGCGGGAGAAACAGATAAAAATGTGGTTGCGCTTTGCGCGGATTTAACTGAGAGTACAAAAATGAATTTATTTGCGGAAAAATTTCCGGAGCGTTTTGTGGAAATTGGCGTGGCGGAACAAAATTTAGTGACTATTTCTTCTGGTATGGCGGCGATGGGGAAAATTCCCTTTTGTTCGTCTTACGCGATGTTTTCTCCGGGCAGAAACTGGGAACAAATAAGAACGACGATAGCTTACAATGACAGAAAGGTTGTAATAGTCGGCTCGCATACGGGTATTTCTGTCGGGCCCGACGGCGGTACGCACCAGGCGCTGGAGGATATTGCTTTGATGCGAGTGATGCCAAATATGGATGTCGTTTCTCCTTGTGATGCCATTGAGGCAAAGAAGGCGACAATCGCGCTTGCCAGCGGGACGGAGAGTAAAAGGCCGGCGTATTTGCGTTTAGCTCGGGAAAAAACGCCCATTATTACAACAGAAGAAACTCCTTTTGCTCTTGGAAAAGCGGAAATTTATTGGATGCCGGATATTGGTCTCGCGCAAGTGGGAATAATTGTTACGGGAGATCTTATGCACCGAGCATTGTTTGCGGCCAAGGAATTAGAAGGAGAGGGAATAAAAATAAAAGTTATGAATTTACCAAGCATAAAACCAATTGACGTAAATGCTGTCGTTGCCCTTGCTAAAGAGGCAAAAAAGATTGTGACAGTGGAAGAACATCAGGTAATGGGGGGCATGGGTTCGGCTGTGGCAGAAGTTCTCGCCCAAAATTATCCGGTCCCGATAGAATTTATCGGAGTGCAAGACAGATTTGGCCAGTCCGGCACGCCGGAAGAGCTCGTCGAACATTACGGTATGGGCAAAAACTCAATCAAAGAAGCAGTGAAAAAAGTGCTCCGAAGGAAAATATAGAAAATTAAATTTTTTTCAACGCGCATATCCGTCTGCTGGCTGATTGCTATGCTCGTCGCTCAAGAAAATAATAATCGGAGTACCGATTTTATTTTCTAAGCTCCTGCGCAATGTTTCAAAAAACTTAATTTTCCATATTTTTGGAGCAAAGTTCATTTTATAATTTTCTTCCGAAAAATTTAGATTTACTCGTCGCAGGCGTACTTTTTAGAAAGCCTTGCGCAGCCGGGCAGGCGAGCAGTTCGCTCCGCAAGCTTGCGGAGATAGATTGCTTTATAAAAAGTATGCCAAGAAAGAGTTTCTAAATTTTTAGTAGTAAAAATATACAATCAAACTTTTTCCGGTACGGATTTTTTGAAGCTTAAAAAATCCTGAAGTTCTCGGCTCGCCAGCCTCGAAACCCCTCCAAAAGTTTATTTTATATTTTTACTGCTAATCCCTAATGTTCTCATTCTCAAAAGCGCCCTGTCTAAATCCTCGATTTCTGTTCGCAATTTAAGTTCTTCCGCAGACAGTACATTAGGATTAATATCATCGCCTTCATACAACTTTATTAGCTCCAACTGTTTGTCGCTCAATCTCTTTTCTAAGTTCGCGATAGCCCCTGCCTTAATTTCATCTCCTCGTTCTTTTTCATTTTCAAATTCCATTATATTTTTTTAGGTTTATAATCCGCCGGAGCTTTTTTGAGATATTCTTCCAGTTTGGCGCGAGAAAGGAGTCCCCTCTGCGCGCCAATTTCTTGCACCACCGACATAGAGTTTATCGGTCCCCAAGAAAATGCTTCAAGCGGGGATTTACCTAAAGCGAGAGCGGCGGTAAAGGTGGAAGAAAAAGCATCCCCGGCGCCGGTGCGGTCGAGTGGCGGCGCAATATCAGGATAGATGGGTAAGTGCCACAAAACGCCATCGTTATACAAATACGAACCTTTTGGTCCGTCGCTGATGCAAACTATTTTTGGACCCAGGGCCTGGATTTCTTTTGATAATTGCAAAATATCCCTATTTTGGCCATTATTTTCTTTTGCCAAAATTATTTCTGCCTCTTCAACATTGCAGAAGAATATTTCTGTTCGCAGGTAGATATCTTTTAATTTTTCTGCGCCCAGTTTTATTTGAAAAGTTCCGGGTTGAAATGCAAGGCTAGTTTCAGGATGATTTTTTAAATATTCCGCTAATTCTTCCTGGTAGGGAAGAGAATTGTCAGCTAAAGAACTCAAGTATATCCACGACACCTTTCCTAGTTTTGGGAATTTATAATTAAATTCTGTATGTTTTACCAGAATTGTGCGGTCAACGTCGTACCAGAGAACATAATGATAATTTGTGGGTTTGCCTTTTTCTTTTATTACATAATCAGTAATGACTCCGTCTTTTTTTAGACTAGCTAGGCATTCCTTGCCATGGATATCATCGCCAATATTTGTGGCCAATGCAGATTTTAGTCCGAGACGCGCCGCGGAGACAGCCGCATTCGGGCTGTTGCCCACCGCCGGGACGACGGTTACCGATTCGTAAGGAATTTTATCTCCAAAACGCACGCAAAGTTCGCAGGCGCCAGTATCTATTTTGCAATTCACGTGAGCATCCTTGAGTCTAATAAATGCGTCTATCACAATATCCCCAACTGCCAAGAAATCAATTTTATTGACTTTTTCTTCCATGCTGATATCATACCACGTAAATAAATATACATACAACAATATGCCTAAAAGAGTGATTTTGTTTATAATTTGCGTCATTTTCTTCTCTTGTAGCCATTTAGCTTATGCTGGTCTTATTATCAATGAAATAATGTACGATCCTGAAGGCGCGGATACCGGTAGGGAATGGATTGAAGTTTATAACGACTCTGATACCGCAATCAATCTTTCAACTTATAAATTTTTTGAGGCGGACACGAACCACTCCCTCTCGCTTTCATCAGGCGAGGATAATGTTCCCGCTTTAGGTTATGCGCTGATTGTTGCCGATTATGGAGCATTTAAGGCGGATTGGCCAAGCAATTCCTCGACTGTTTTTGATTCAAGTTTTTCATTAAGCAATACCGGAGAGGAATTAGCTCTGAAAGATGATAGTCTCAATATTATTGATCTATATACATATAATTCGGACTCCGGTGGCGGGGGTGACGGAACATCTTTGCAATTAATCGATGGAGCTTGGTCCGGAAATGTTGCGACTCCCGGTGTGGCAAATCAAGTTTCTTCGCTTGAAAACGATAACTCTGCCGGAGACAATACTTTAGGTAGTGTCAGTATCCCTTCTAAATCATATAAGAGTTTTACATCTGCGAAAGTAAATGTGCCTGAAAATAAAATCAAGGCAATAATTACTGCTCCAAAAATTGCCTTTACTGGAATTCCTTTTGACATTGCAGGCGAAGCTTACGATAATAATGTGCGAATAAGTTACGGAAAATATTTTTGGAATTTCGGCGACGGCAATTCAGAAGAAAATAAAAATGAAGAGAAGTTTTCATACCAATATTCCTATGAAGGGGATTATGTTGTTTTGCTTGAGTATTATATGTCGAGGTCCTCAAAAACGCCCGACGCCACAGCCAAAATCGCAGTCAAAGTCGTTCCGGCCAGCGTTATAATTTCCAATGTCGGCAATCAGGATGATTTTTTTATAGAACTTTTTAACAATACTAATTATGACGTGGATATTTCGGGATGGACACTCGCATCTTTAAACAAGACTTTTATTCTGCCTCGTAATAGCAATATTCTCTCAAAAAAGAAAATCATATTATCTACCAAAATCACCAATTTTTCCTTTCTGGATAAAGATACTTTAAAGTTATTGACTGCGCAAAACTCAGTAGCATTTGATTATGGAGTTTCTATTATTCCCGTGCAAACTCTCTCCCTTTTCACTCCACTGCCACCCACAGAAAATAAGACGGCTCTAGTTCCAGCCAAAAATGAAAATTCTTCAATCCTATCACCTAAAGTGCAAACTGGAACTATGAATAGTGAGGATCCAGGTGAGAGTGCTGAAAGTTCTGAAGCTTTGCCAAATTCCGGCGGGACTGCTTCTCTAATTGAGAGTGGTGGCCTGAAAGATAGTTACAGCGATTCGTATTTACCTTTGTTTCTTTTAATCATTTTTATCATTTCCTCGGCCGGCGCGGTCTATTTTATTCGTCAAAAAAAACCTATTACTGCAAATTTAAATGAAGGAGATGACTTTAAAATATTAAATGACGAGTAAGTTTGCGCTCAATTTAAAGAAAGTGGTATAATGAAGGTTAAAATAGAATGTATTGAGCTGTTATGCTCTATTTGGAAAGAGAGTTAAATTTTAGACAAATATTGTATGAAATTCAAAATAAAATCACTCTATTGCATTGCGTTTGCCCTGCAGTTTTTCATTATACTCTCTTTAATGTTGACTCCGACTTCTCTGAACGCTCAAACGGAAGTCACTAAAAATGCTCAAGTTGAAACGAGTCATGCTGGCACCGGCATCAGAGTTGCACCCGGAGAACTATTGCCCATTTCAGTCAAACTTTCTAACTTTGGCGGAGGAAAAAGGGTAGATGTCCTTATCAGATACTCTATTTTTAACGAAGCAGGAGAAGAAATATACGGCAATGACGAGACCGTAGCGGTGGAAACGACTGCGAATTTTGTGAAAACAATCCAAGTTCCCGTCGGAGCGGCGCCAGGAAATTACATCGCGAAAACTTCCATCACTTACGGCGGTCAAAAAGTACCCGCAACCACGCAATTTTCTTTCACGGTTGAGAGAAAAATTTTCGGGATGTTTCAAAGCGATTTAATCACTTTCGGAGGAATTATAGCTGTTGTGGGGGTCATAATGATTTTTTTGGGACGCGCGCTAAGAAAACACCGACGTTCGATGCGACTAACACCATTTGATTATTCGGCCATTCCTCATGATGTGCGCACCTATTACGAGATATTGAGCGATACCATTATGGAAATGCGCGGCCGGGTCGGCGATGAAGCTCTTCTCATTGCGGCAGCCGTTGACGGATTAGAAATCAACAAGGAAACAGGCCAGGTTATTTCCATTTCCGGTCGACCGTCAAAGATAATTGCCACCCTCGTTTTCGAATATGAGAATCTGCTCGGGGAGAAGGCAAGTTTCTCACTTCGGAAGAGTGGACAAAAAATATAAATATATTATTATTAGGAATATCTAAATATGAAAAAAACAATACTTATAGTCGAGGATGAGAAAAGTCTCCGCGAGGCAATAGCGGATATTCTTCGGCGAAATGACTTTTTACCTCTCGAAGCCGTAAACGGTAAAGAGGGAGTGGAACTTGCTCTTTCTAAACATCCGGATCTAATTTTGCTCGACCTGATCATGCCGGAAATGGACGGTATGACTGCTCTAAAGAATATCCGTGCTGATGCTTGGGGGGCGACCGTTCCCACTGTCATACTCACGAACTTGAGCGCCAGTAACGAGCAGTTGATTGATGACGTGGTTACGCATAAGCCGATGCATTACCTGATTAAATCCGATTGGAAGATTCATGATGTGATAAAGAAAGTGAAAGATATATTGGAAATGAAAGACGTTGTATAAATAAAGTAAAAACATGAAAAACAAAAAAGCGAGTCAAAATAAAAAAGAGATAATTGAACCCAAAGAATCCAAACAGCTTGCCCTGCATTATATGAAAACGTTAACCGATGTCGCCAGGGAGTCATTTCTCATCTTGGGTCCTGATCTGAAGGTGATCTCGGTGAATCCGATTTTTTATGATACCTTTAAGGTTTCTCGAAATGAAACTGAAGGCAAACTGCTTTTTGATCTTGGTAACGGCCAGTGGGACATTGCGGAATTAAAAGAATTATTGTTGAAGATTTTACCGGAGAAGAAGCTTGTTAATGATTTCGAGGTAAAACACAACTTTGAAACGATCGGAGAAAAAACAATGTTGTTGAACGCCGGACAGATAGACTCGGTTCAACTCATAATTCTGGCGATTGAAGATATATCGGTTCGTAAGGGTCTAGAGAAGAAATTGGCGGAGCACGCCAAAGATCTGGAGACGGGGATCACCGAGAGGACCAGTGAACTTTCGGAGAGAGTGAAGGAATTGGAGTCATTAAATAAGGCAATGGTTGGCAGAGAATTAAAAATGGCGGAACTCAAAAAAGAGATAGAAAATTTAAAAAAACAAGCCTAAAAATGTCAATAAATAAAAAACGTGTTGTTTCCATCGCGGCGCTAGTAATAATTATTGTCTTGAGCGCCACTTTCAATAAATGGCAGACGCGGCCGGTGCAAAGGCCCTCGAAAGTCACAATCGGCTCTTATGAAGGAGAGTATACAACATTGCTGTACATAGCCGATGAAAAAGGATATTTAAAAGATGAAAATATTGATTTGGAGATAAAGCCATATCAATTTGGAATTTTGACTATACCAGATGTCATAAGCGGCGCTCTGGATATGTCTCTCGCTAATGAATTTGCGCCCGTTGTCCGGAGTTTTGATTCTCCAAAACTAAGAATATTAGCATCAATCAACAAGACGAACAGCTACGAACTTGTAGCCCGCAGGGACAAAGGGATCAACGCTCCTGCCGATTTAAAAGGAAAAAAAATCGGTATTCCAAAAAATAGCGAGTCGGAGTTTTTCCTGGGAACCTTTCTCACTTTTAATAATCTTTCACGAAATGATATACAGATCGTTTATATTGACCCGTTTGATGCGGTATCGAAGATGACCGCGGGTGTTATAGATGCGACTTTAATTTGGCCGCCGCATAGTTTTAATATTGCGAAAGAATTAGGGGGCAATGCCGTGGTTTGGCCGGCGCAAAACAATCAGGATGCGTATTTTGTTTTGATGAGCAGAGAGGATTATATAAAAAAAAATGGAGAGGTGATTGATGGAATGATGAGGGCACTGGTCAAAGCAGAAGAATTCGTTAAATCTAATCCATTGGAGTCGCAAAATATCGTAATGAGCCGTACCAAGACCGATCCAGACTATATTAAATACGTATGGCCGGAAAACGATTTTTCTGTTTCGCTCGATCAAGCGATGATAATTACAATGGAAGATGAAGCCAGGTGGGCGATAAAAATTAAACTAACTGATCAGATTAAAATTCCCAATTATCTCAACTTCATCTATTTTAATGCCTTAGAGAAAGTGAAAAAGGATGCGGTAACCATCGTTCATTGAAATATCTATGCTGATAAAAACAAAAATCATTATCCTCTTTACTTTTTCTTTAGCTTTAACAGCTATCGTAGGGTTTATTTTGATCCAAACTAATCTGGCACTAAGAAAAGAGATTGAAAAACAGGATTTAGTCACCGATCTGCGTAGCAAGCTTTTTGATCTGGCGGTTCTAAGGGATGAATATCTTTTATACCACGCAGAGAGATCAATAATACAATTACAATTGGAGCCGGACGCCATCGAAAAGATTCTCCTTAGTTTATCCAATCTTTCTCTCACGAGTGAAGAGCGAGCATTAGTCAGCCGCCTCGAAGATAATAACAATTTTACCCGAGAGACTTTGTCTAAAATTGTTGCCAGCTCTAAAAACCAAGCCGGCAATACCCTCTCCATTATTTTTGAGGTAGAACAGCGATTAGTTAATCAGCTCCTCATTAATTCACAAGAGAGCTTTACCGGCGCGATACAATTGGCCACGACCAGCCGCAATATTGTACAGGAGAGTCAAAATAGAGCGACTATTTTTATCTCAATATTTTTTACCACTTCAATTATCGTTATTTTGACTACCGTCTTGTTAATTTGGCTGTCTATTATCAAGCCGCTTATCAAACTCAAAGAATTTGCGTTACGTGTTGCCGATCTCGATTTCTCTTCGACGATTGATATCGCTGCTTCAAAGGACGAAATCGGCGAACTCGTCGGAGTTTTTAATCAAATGATATTAAAATTGAAAGAATCGCATATGAGCCTTGATTCAAGTAACCAACAACTGCGCGCGTCCAATGAGCAGCTCCGAGCCAACACAGAGCAGCTTCGCGCTGTAAACCAGCAACTCGTCGCGGGTGAAAAAATCCTCAAAGACAAAATTGATGAACTGGAGGCATTCAACAAACTGACGGTCGGGCGAGAACTCAAGATGGTGGAACTCAAAAAAGAAATTGAAATGCTACGAAAACGAGCCACCCAATCGCCATGAAGACTTTATCCCAATCCGAAACTATCATCGATGTCGCGACTGGCGAAGTAAAATCAGCCAAAGCGCCGGCTCGTCTGCAATGTCTCGCCGTGGGAAGCTGTGTTGCGGTCATTCTGTATGACGAGGAGAAGAAAATTGGCGGTATCGCACATGTTATGCTTCCTTCTTATATAGAGAATAAAGAAAATATCGGCGATGCGGAGGCATTAAAGCACGCAAACACCGCGATACATGAGCTTATTAAACAAGTGAGGGAATTAGGATCTCCGATCGGTCGATCTCTCACCGCTCGTCTGGTGGGAGGTGCATATCTCATTCCGAATACTTCTGATATTGGGAAAGAAAATATTGCGGCAGTTCAAAAAATATTATTAGAGCTTGGCATCGCCGTTACGGACGAATACATCGGTGGTGACGCGGGTCGGTCAGTTCTTTTTGACGTCGCTACAGGTGAATTGGAAATTAATGGGAAAATAAAAGTCAGTACGGTGGCGACTTCTTATTTGTCGGAGACAAAAGGTTCTCCGCTTTCGCATGATGACGAGGTAGAAAGGCTGGAAGCAAGCCTAGCCAAACAAAATATTGAACTGATTGACCGGATTAAGGAGATCGACAATACTCGCGGCGCTACTATCAACCTTTTGGAGGATTTAACGGTCGAAAAAGAGGCGCTCGAAATTGGGAGAGCCAAAGAAGCGGCGATATTGTTTTCGATCGGTGACGGAATAATCGCCACCGATGCCAACCGAAGAATAATAATTATGAATAAAGTGGCGGAGAATTTGCTCGGTTGGAAAATTGATGAAGCGATTGGAAAATTATATAGTAATGTCGTTACTCTGGAAGATGAAAAAGGAACTTTTATTCCCGTCGAGGAGCCGATTTACAAAGCTTTCAAGGAGGGTACGACTACGAGCGATATTAAAACAACTTCCGGATTATACCTGGTTGGAAAAAATAAAACCAAAGTCCCGGTTGCTATAACCGTGTCGCCCGTCATTTGGGGCAGCAAAATAATCGGTGCAGTGGAAGTTTTTCGCGATGTAACCGAAGAAAAAGCTATCGACAAGGCAAAAACGGAATTCGTCTCGCTCGCTAGCCACCAGTTGCGCACTCCTCTCACCGCTATCAGCTGGTATACCGAAATGGTCTTAAATGAAGATGTGGGTAAAATTACTCCCGAGCAAAAAAAATATCTGGAGCAAATCTATCGCGGAAATCAGCGGATGGTTGAGCTGGTGAATACTCTCCTCGATGTCTCACGCATTGAAATGGGAACGTTCGCTGTTGATCTAAAATTAATTGATGTCATTGAAATTGCCAGGAACGTGTTTTCCGAGCAGACACTGGAGATTCTCCAGAAAGAACTTAAAATTAAGGAAGATTTTGGCAAGGATATTCCAAAATTCATGGCCGACGCTAAACTTTTTGGGATAGTTTTTCAAAATCTCATCAGTAACGCAATCAAATATACTCCGGTCGGCGGGACGATTGAGTTTTCAATTTCTATGGACAAAAAAAATATTCTAACTAAGATAACGGACACAGGATATGGCATTCCGGAAAAACAACAGTCTAAAATATTCTCGAAGCTGTTTCGCGCGGACAATGTATTAGATAAAGATACCACCGGGACGGGTCTGGGGCTTTATATTGCCAAATCGGTAGTAGAAAATTCCGGCGGAAAAATCTGGTTTGAGTCAAAGGAGAATGCAGGCACTACTTTTTACGTGACAATTCCGATGTATTCAGTAAAAAAGGGAACCGTGAAGGTGCCGGATTAGGGAGAAGGCATTGGTAGACCTACGCATTTGCAATTAATCCCTGATATAATACAATTAACGGTATGGTGAGCGATGAGTCAAAAGAAAGTAAAAAAATATTGGTGATTGAAGCAGTCGAAGATGATACTGCTCTCTTAGATGTGCTTCACGACAAATTTTCACTCGAAGGTTTTAGTGTTCTCAAGGCCAGCGATGGCGAGCAAGGATTAGCTATAGCGCTCTCCGAGCGTCCGGACTTGATATTACTTGATCTTATGATGCCCAAAATGGACGGCTTGACGATGATGAAAAAGTTGCGGCAATCTAATGAATGGGGGAAAAAAGTTCCGGTTATCATCTTGACCAATCTTAGCGCGGACGATGAGAAAATTAATCAGTCGATTGCCATTGACGCACCGGCTTACTATATAGTTAAATCGAACTTGACAATCAACGACTTAGTGGAAAAAATCAGAGAAAGAATCAACAGAAAATAATAGTATTAAAGTTGAAAAGAAATAAAATAATATTTATTGCAAAGAAAAGGGCGCGTTATGACAGTTTTCCGTTTATATTTTTTACAATATCTATCAGAAAGGAGGGTCCTGTAGTGGTTTCTGTCAGCTCCCGCATTACTTCTCTCGGCGAGCAAATTCACGAATTATAACCTCATGTCTTTGACATAATATCAAAGCCAAATGAAATTGGATAATTACATCGCAATAACTTGCTCGCTAGTGGCTCTGCCCCTGATGATTTTTATTTCTTCTGTATCGGCGCAGGGGGTTAAAAATGCGCGAGCCGATGCGGCGAGCGCCGGAGTCCCGGTCAAAGTGGCGCCGGGCGAGTTTTTACCAGTTGAGGTCACTCTGAAAGATTTTGGGAGTGGCTCGAAAGTGGATGTTTTAATTAAATATTCAATTTTTGATAATTCAAACAAAGAAATATATTCAACGAGCGATACTGTGGCAGTGGTAACCACGGCAAGTTTCGTGAAATCTGTACAAATTCCGGAGAGCGCTACTCCTGGAGTTTATGTTGCAAAAACGTCCATCATTTATCTGGACCAACTCTCTCCAGCCACGACAGAGTTTTCATTTACGGTGGAACGAAAAATTCTGGGCGTCTTTCAAAGCGATTTAATTCTCTACGGCGGACTCACTACCTCTATAAGTGTTCTCATGGTACTATTGGGATATACACTTGTAAAGCGCATCCGCGCCGCGAGGTTGCATGTCTTTGATTATTCGTATATTCCAAAAAAAGAGCGTGTTTTTTATGAAATTTTAAGCGATGCGATTATGACAATGCGCATGCGTGTCGGCGATGACGCTCTTTTTGTAGCCTCCAATATTGACGGGTTGAAAATCGATTCGAAAACAGGCAAAGTCGTTTCTTTTATTGGCTCTCCGTCTAAGATCATCGCGACGCTGGTAAAAGAGTACGAGGAAGTTCTCGGCAAAAAAGTATCTTTCATATTTAGACCTAAAGCGAAGGAAGAAATAGCGAATTAATTAATTTATTTTTATGAGCAAAAGAATTATTATTTTAAAGTCAAAAAAAAGAGCTCTCAATCTCAAAATTTTAGCCCAAAGGAGGGAAAGAATCAGACGCAGACTAGAAGTAACGGCGAAGAAACTCGCGGCTATCGCCAAGGAAAAGGAGGACGTAAGGCGCAAGCTGGTGATAACGGCAAATCACCTTGCTGTGACTGCTAAGGAAAAGGAAATTGTCAGGCACAAGCTGGTGATAACGGCAAAACACCTTGCTGTGGCTGCTAAGGAAAAGGAAGACACCCGGTATAAACTTGTGACAACGGCCAAACAACTTGCCGCGACCGCTAAGGAGCGAGAGTCTGTCCGTCTGCGGCTCGTGACGACAGCTAAAACGCTCGCGGTAACCGCCAAGGAAAAGGAGGATGTAAGGCGCAAGCTGGCAATGACGGCGAAAAACCTCAGCATTAAAGACAAGCAATTGGCCGCGACCGCCAAAGAAAAGGAAATTATCAGGCTTCGGTTAGTCCAAACGGCAGACGATCTCGAACGCTCTAGCGCTAAGAACGAAGCTATGCTGGGGGCTATCGGCGACGGACTAATTGCAGTAGATAATGATAGGAAAATAATGTTTCTTAATAAAGTTGCCGTAGATATGATTGGATGGAAAACGAATAATTTGATTGGGAAGATAATTACCGAGTTACCTCTGCAAGATGAGAAGGGTAATTTCATACCTCTTAATCTGCGCCCAACGACATTGGCATTAAAAAGCGATAAAAGAACGGAAGTCACTTATTTTTATGTGAGACCAGATAAAACCAGATTTCCAATGTCTATCACCGTGACCCCGATCAAAATTAATAATAAAACAATAGGATTGATAGAGGTAATCAGAGACATAACTTTGGAGAAAGAAATTGATCGGGCAAAGTCCGAGTTTATCTCTCTCGCTTCGCATCAGCTGAAAACTCCGCCGACCGCTATCAAACTTTTAATCGAA
>DATHJV010000058.1:0-14232 GCA_035489645.1 Minisyncoccota bacterium
CGACCGAGGCGCAAATGCTGAAACTTGCCGAGCCCCATAGAGGTGAGCGAACAGCTCTGACACTCCACCTGTGGGATATTTTAGATAAAACCTAGAAGTTTATTTTTCTTATTTTTCTTGCATATTTGTTTTTATCCACAATTCCAGCTTTTCTTTTACAATGTCGAAATTTCTCGGGTCCGAATTGGCGATTTCAATCGCTTTCGCGGTCGCTTCGTCTTCCGTAATTTCGAGCCGTTTATCGTTGATGTCCAGGAACACGAAAAGGCAGGCAAGAGATATTCTCTTGTTGCCATTGGGAAAGATGTGTCCTTTGTTGATTTTGTAGAACAAAATTGCAGCTTTTGATTCAATCGTGGGATATTGTTCCACACCGAAATGCTTCGTTTGAGGTATGATGACGAGGTTTTCGATTTCTTTTTGGTTGACTCTCTTGAAGGGAGGAATCGGTTCGCCGATTTCTTTGAACCTGTCAAATAGGACCAGATAGATGTCTGTGATGTCTTCTTTTGATAGGTGCCTAATTGACCGGGGCTTTTCCTTCTCGGTCATAGCGAGCTAGATCTTTAAAGCATTTTTCGTACTTGGAAAATACGGCATTAGTAGTCTCGTTTATTTCATTGGCGCGTGAGTTTCCAGCCCTAGAATCAAGATTCTTCATTTTATTGGTTCTTTTGAATATTCTCTTCATCAAATCTTTCATGTTCATACTGCCATTATATCATTAATTCCAAATTGGCACAAGTTTATACACAGTTGACAAAAAAAACCGCGGTGATAAATTATAAACCAAACCCATCTTGCCATTGGGAATAATCCCCCGTCGGGATCGTTCGACGTAACCGAAAGGCCAGACGTCATGGCAGGGAACAATGCAAAATCAGGAGCAGGAGTTATGAAAACTCAATCAGATGTAGATGAAGGATTAGTCCTGTTAGAGATAGCTCCAGGGTATCGGGAGAGGCTTACTGAAAGCTCTCTGACCAAAAACCCGAAGGCTAAAAGCACGAATGTTAAGACGAAGGCCGAAAGGAATTGGATTTGGCCTTGCGTCGCGGCACTAGCAGGTCTTGCGATCGTGTTTCTCTTTGCTTTCATTGTACTTCCGAGGTTTCAACCCCA
Organism: Minisyncoccota bacterium; assembly: GCA_035489645.1. GTDB lineage: Bacteria > Patescibacteriota > Minisyncoccia > Phycocordibacterales > UBA9973 > UBA9973. Next base: position 1,123 of record DATHJV010000058.1, read on the forward strand.
TCCCTAGGGCAGGGTTGGGAGATCAAAAGGCGCCGTCTGGTTTTCCAGACGGCGCCGATCATTTTCTAAATAAGCCTCAATTATTTTTCCATCTCTTTTCAGCCAAGCGATATTGGCTTCCAGACGCTCCAATACCTGCATGATAGAGCGTTTGGCGCCGGGAGCGTCGTGAGCGGTAAAGAATTTCCTGAAAGATTTCAGATGTTTTTCTTCGGCACTGCCCCCGATGGCTTTGATTAATCTCGCGAGCGTGTGTCCGCCGTCGCCATAACGGGAGACCAGCGTTTGCCAATTTGTTTGAACAAAACGGAGCCATATATCCCTGCCCAGAGGATTTAAGCCAACTGACGAAATGATGCCGACTGTGTCTTGTACCCGGACATCACTTCCGAATGCAAATGTGCAGGCGAGTTTGAGAATTTTAGGGTCAGTGAAGTCACCCAAAGCACCGCCAATGCGATTTTTCTCTTCGTGGAGAGTTTCTTTTTTATATCGCTTAATAAAAGTTCGATATTCGCTCATACCACCGCTCTTCGCTATGATGCCATATATAGCGCCGCGAAGATCCGGATTGATGTGTCCGCCTTTTTGTATCATTGCGAACTTTTTTCGAGCTTCGGCTATTATTTTTTTATCACTCGACCGTCCGGCGCGGGAAATCGCCAGTGAGCGGAGAAATATATCGGTATGGGGCTCACTTTTTTTGGGTTTCCAGCCGAGGCGCAGAGAGAGAGGGGAGAAGAGTTTAAGAACTAGCCCGTCGAGCCTGGATTTTATAGGTGTTTTAGCGACGAGTTGTTCCAGCCGTCCGAGGCCTGTGGCCAGCTCTACCCAGACGGTGTAATTATTTTCATTTTTGTACGCTTCTAAAAAAGCGAGCGCATCCGTCGTTGGGATGGTGCCTGCTTCCGCGAGGGCGAAGAGGTCCCTGATAATTCCGAGTCGGTCGCGAGCGGAGAGTAATTTCTTTTCAACCGGCATCTTCAATTTTTCCAGGAGTTCCTCTGAATAGGCGGTGCGATAAAAACCCGCCTCGCCAAAATTTATTTTCAACCAAAAATTCTTAAGAAAATTCGTTGAAGGTATAGTTTCGGCGAAACATTGCGCAGCGTGACGACGCGAGCATAGCAGAAAATCAGTAGATTTTAATGCGTGTTGAGACGAAACTTGTACCGAGAAAGAATTTTTTTTCTTCGACGAATTTTTAATTGGCACTTGCCATATCGTGCTATCTTTAGTTTTTCTTTTTGATATAGGACTTGAGAAGAATCTTTCTTGCGACAAATTTAGCTCGCCATTTTTAATGCTGGCTTTGATAACAGGATAGCCCGGCTTGGAAGTCCAATTATGCATTATTTTAGCGACGGGTTTTTTAGAAATCTTGGAAAATGCCTCCCAGAGATGAAGCGTCTCCGTATTTTTATAGCTGTGCTTTTTTAGATAATAGCGCAGGCCGTCTCGAAAATCTTTTTCGCCTAAATAATCCGCCAGCATTCGGATGACTGATGATCCTTTGGAATATGACACTTCGTCAAATATTTCTCCGATTTCATCAGGATGATGCACCTCGATTTCAATTGGGTGCGTGTGGAGAAGAGAATCCAATCGCAGGGCGATACCCAATTCATTGGTTGAAAATTGCGTCCAGATGTCCCATTTTGGGAAAAGTTTATCGACCGCCAAATATTCTATATAAGAAGCAAAGCCTTCGTTGAGCCACAAGTGCGTCCACCATTCCATCGTTACTAGATTGCCGAACCATTGATGCGCAATCTCGTGGGCGATAATCAGCGCGACCCATTGCCTGTTTGATAGCGATGAATGATCCTCGTCAACGAGGAGGGCAGACTCCCGATAGGTAATCGCGCCCCAATTCTCCATCGCTCCGGATGAGAAGTCCGGAATAGCGATCATATCCAAAACGGGCAGCGGGTAGGCAATGTCAAAATATTTTTCGTAAAATTCTAGTGTTTTGACTGCGCACTGGAGCGCGAACGCGGCCTGATGCTTTTTACCCGCGGTGGTATAGACGCGAACCCCTACATTATTCTTTGTTTTAGATTCAATATGTTCAAAATCGCCTATGATAAATGCGAGGAGATAAGTAGACATTTTCGGCGTGGGAGAGAATTTTATAATTTGATATCCCGCCTCATGCTCCAAAACAGAGACCGGCAGGGTATTTGAAATTGCGGTCTTACCTTTGGGTACAATGAGTGATACATAGAACACTGCCTTGTGAGCCGGTTCATCGAAGCAGGGAAAAGCCCTTCTTGCGTCCGTTGCCTCAAATTGGGTAGTTGCCAGGTAGCACTCTCTGCCACCTGCGTTGTAGCAGCTGCGATAGAATCCGCGCATTTTGTCGTTTAATATTCCTTTGAATACGAGAGTTAGTTTCAACTTGAAGCCCTTGCCGCCAAACGGCTTCCGAAATAAAAAAGTCGCAGTTTCATTCTTTTCATTATAAGACACCTTGCCGAACATTTCGCCTATGCGAGCCGTTTCAATCTCAAGTTCTTTGGAGTGGAGGGTCAAAATTTTTGTCGGTTTTGATACATTGAGTGTTATTGTCTCAACACCTTCAAAAGTGAAGTTTTCTAAATCAGGCTTTAGTTGTATTTCGTATTCTATCGGAACTGTATTTTTCGAAAGGCGGACGTTCCGTTCTTTAGTGTTATTTTTTTTCACGGTTGTTCAAGTATAGCTTTTTTTGACCTAATTCCCAAACCTCTTTCGTAAATTGCGAAATGTGTTATAATATGGCCAAACAATAAGCCGTACTTTGATTATATTACGTTGGAGAAGATTGGACACATGGAACCACAACGGTCCTACTCAAAAAACGGCAACAGAAACTACTTATGAAAACAGATTCAGAAAAGGAACTCAAGTTCCTGCGCACAGTCTTCGGTGTCCTTATATTCCTGGGTATGTGCTCGTTAGTAATTTCTCCGTGGATGTTACTGCTGCTCAACTTCTTTGCGGGCAGTGCCACAGTGGTGTTTGCTTTTTCAACGAAAGCCACAATCACCAGAGCTTCTCGACGTCGGCAGCTTCTCATCTGTATCACTGCCGTCATTTTTGGTTTCCTTGCTCTCGGAATTGTTTGTTGGCCGGAGAAAAAAGGGAAGGACATATAAACTCACCAGCAACCAATCTCAAAACCGCCAGCTTGAACAACCAGCTGGTGGTTTCTTTTTGAGCTATACTTTGAATTTCCAAAATTTATCCTTCTTTTTTGTATATGACATGTTCTTCATTTTACCCTCTGTGTTTCCAAGGTATTGAACCATGACGTCGAATTAGACAAAAACTGCATTATGTGTTAATATATGAATGAACTTAAATAGTCAGAAAGGCGCAAGAAACACCTTTCCCTTACAACTAAAAATCACAGAAAATCGGAAAATAATTATGAGACACAGAAATAAACCGGCCAAAAATAGGCCAACTTGTAAAGTCAAGCTTATGACCTTATTCGTTACCTTGACCATTGCTTTGCTTTGGGTCGCATTTCATCAGAAGCAGATTCGGGAACAAGAGGAGAAGAAAGTTATCCAAGTTATTAGTGATATCATTGTTATTGAGGCTCAAAAGAGCCAACAAATTGACCACTGGTGGATGAGAACGCAATTACCTGCAACAGCTGAGACGATGACACTTCTTGAGAATAAGAAAAATGAAGTGCTATCAAAGTTACATAAATATAGAAGTATCTCAGCCGAGACCGAAAGTCTGGTGTCAAGGTTCAACTCATTCATCCCTGGAGCCTATGTTAACGGTGGGTTCAGGTTTCTGAATGAGCACGACTCTCAACCTTCCTATCCAACTAATTCTATCGGCTTCTTTTTTGTACCTGAGGAAATGATGCGCGAGAGTCTCTACTATTGTCCGACGTGGAATAGTGGGATAAATGGTATTGCTATGGCTGCCCTTGAAATGCCTGAACAACTTGAGGTGGCAATACTATTTCATGAATTGGGGCATGCGAAGCGGCACAATAAAATCGACGGCAAGCCTGATAGCGATGCACAAAGTGCTGAGCGCATTCAGGAAGAAGTTGAGATGACAGAGTTTAGCGGGGAAATATTAAATCAAATTTCTCATGGTGCTTACCATAAATACATCAATGAAATCATTAAGAGAGAATTGAAGAAGAACAGGTTCGAACAGGTAATCGCTTCAATAACTTCTGATGATTGCGCGGTGTTTAACGCTATGTTCGGCTGCTCGGGGGAAGTGCCAAGTAAACTCTTGATGGTGAATTGTGTTTACATCCTAGGGTTTCGCTTTTGTGAAACCCGGGGTAAAAGCATGAAAGAAAAAATTGAAGTTTACAATTGGTTTGAAACCAATATAAAATAGTGCGCGCTTGGCGATAACCAGGCAATGGGCTGAGATCCCAATTATCTCTCATGAACGGCAAAAAAGCGGCAACAAGATGTTAGCTGCTTTTTAGGTTTTACCCTCTTTTCAGTTAATTTTATTACATTTCCAAAATTTCCTTTAGAGTGCTAATATATAACGGTGGAAAGAGATACTTATACGATAAAAACAGCGGGATTTGAGGGTCCATTTGGGCTGCTTTTGGACTTGGTGGAGAAGCGCAAGCTTTTCATCAATGACGTTTCGCTCGCGGCAGTGACGGAGGACTATCTCAATTATATGAATAAATTGGGTGCTTCTAATTCAATTCACCATTCGGAGATTGCTTCTTTTGTTCTGGTAGCGTCAACTCTCATTTTAATTAAATCAAAATCGCTTTTGCCTAATTTGGATCTGACAGCAGAGGAAGAAGGGGATATAAAAAATCTAGAAGAAAGGCTGCGCTTATATGAACTTTTCACAAAATTAGGAAGAAATATTAAAAATAATTTTGGAGAGAATATTATTTTCGAACCACTCGAGCGGAAGAATGAAGTTCTCATATTTTTGCCCGATAATCAGATCACTAAGGAAAGCATGATGGGCTTCGCCAGAGATGTGCTCCAAGCAATGCCCAAAACGGTATTGCTCCCCGAAGTCGAAGTGCGCAAAGTCATCAGCCTTGAAGAAATGCTGGATAAGTTAACAAGGAGGATAAAAGATACTCTGCAGATGAGTTTTAGAGAATTTGCCGGGGGTGGGAGGGGAGGGAGAGAAGAAAAAGTAAAGATGATCGTCGGTTTTCTCGCCATGCTGGAGCTTGTCCGGCAGGGGATAATTCACGTTGTGCAAGAGAATGACGAGGCGGATATCATTATTCACAAACAGCAATAGAACAAATATTATGGACATTGAAAAGCAGATAGAGGCAATACTTTTTTGGAAAGGCGAACCGGTTTCCCGAAAGAAACTCGCGGAGATTTTGAAAGTGGGTCAGAGCGAAATAAACGAGAGTATAGAAAAAATAAAAGAAAGTTTAAAGGGGAGGGGAACGGTGTTAATTGAAAAAGAAAACGAAATTATGCTCGGCACGGCGCCGGAGTTTGCAAGCCTCATTGAAGATTTACAAAAAGAAGAATTAAATAAAGAACTTTCCAAAGCAAGTCTCGAAACATTGTCCATTGTGCTTTATAAAAATGGCGTAAGCCGAGCCGAAATTGATTACATAAGGGGAGTGAACTCGAGTTTCACTTTGCGCGCTTTATCTATTCGCGGGCTCGTGGAAAAAACCATAGATGAGAATGACAGTAGACGTTACATATACAAACCTAGTTTTGAGCTATTGTCTTATATGGGCATAAAATCCGTCGTCGAATTGCCGGATTATGGTGAAGTCAGCAGTTCCATCGATATCGCGGCAAAAAACTTGGAGGAGGAACTAAAAAAAGAAGAAGAAAATAAAAGTGAAAATTAACTACTTTACTTAACTAAAGTGGAATATAAAAAAGAAAATAAAAATTGTCAAAATTGCAAAAAGGATTTCACCATCGAGCCCGATGATTTCGGATTTTATGAGAAAATCAAAGTTCCTCCACCCACCTTTTGCCCGGAGTGTCGCCTGCAGCGAAGATTGGCTTGGCGCAACGAGAAGAGTCTCTATAATAGAGAATGCGGTTTATGTAAAAAGAAAATAATTTCCGTCTATAATGACAATTTGAACAACACCGTATATTGTGATGTATGCTGGTGGAGCGACGAATGGGACGCGGGAAAATACGAGATGCAAATCGATTTTTCTAAACCTTTTTTAAATCAACTTTTCGAACTTTTCCATAGTGTCCCGGCTCCTAACCTTTTCGCTTTTGGCACAACCATGATCAATTCCCAATATTGCAATATGGCAAACGATATGAAGAATTGCTATCTGCTCCACGATGGAACTTTCGATGAGAATGTGTCTTATGGCAGCGGAGTTTTTCACACCAAAGATTCGCAGGATATCACGATGGTCAGGAAATGCGAGCTTTGCTACGAAATAGTTACATGCATAAATTGCTACCAGACTTTTTTTTCACAGAATTGCGAAGACTGTGTGGAAGTGTATTTCTCATATGGTCTTCGCGGATGCAACAATTGTTTTGGTTGTGTAAATCTGCACAAGAAGAGTTACCATATTTGGAACGTTCCATACAGCAAGGAAGAATACGAACTTAAATTAAAATCTTTTGGATTGGACTCCCATAAAAATATTGTTTCATTAAAAGAAAAAGCCAATAACTTTTGGAAAAAGTTCCCAAAGAAGTTCTATTTTGGAGTTCAAAATGTTAATGTCAGCGGAGATTATATTGAACACTCCAAAAATGCAAAAGTGTGTTTTGGCGTCGCAAATATAGAGGATTCAAAATTTTGTTCTTTTGTCTCTAATGGACCGGTAAAAACTACCTACGATTTTACGCATTATGGAGACAATATTGAACTTATTTATGAAAGCTTGCAATCCGGACGCGGCTTATCAAACGTTAAATTCGGCTGGGGTGTATGGAATTATTCAAATAATGCAGATTATAGTATCACTATTCCCGGGTTATCATATATTTTTGGTTGCGTCGGGTTAAAGAAAAAACAATACTGTATTTTAAATAAACAGTATACCAAAGAGGAATATGAAAAATTGATTCCTAAAATTATCAAACACATGAATGATATGCCGTATATCGATAAGAAGGGAAGAGTGTATAAATATGGAGAATTTTTTCCGGTTGAACTTTCGCCATTTGGCTATAATGAAACCACGGCGCAAGAGTATTTTCCGTTAAATGAAGAGCAAGCAATAGCAAGCGGATATAATTGGAAACAATCTAAAAATAGAAATTACGAAATAACAAAAAATTCGCATGAACTTCCGGATAGCATCAGCCAAATATCTGATTCAATTTTAAATGAAGTAATCGGCTGTGAACACGATGGAAAATGCGAAGAAGATTGCATTACTGCCTATAAAGTTCTTCCGGAGGACCTCAAATTTTATCGAAGAATGAAATTACCGTTACCCCGTCTATGTTCCAATTGCAGACGTTATCTGAGAATGAAACAAAGAAATCCACTAAAACTTTGGGAGAGAGTTTGCATGTGTGAAAATACAAATCATTTTCACGGGGAAGGGAAGTGTGTTGTGGAATTTGAGACAAGTTATGCGCCCGAGAGGCCAGAAATTGTGTACTGCGAAAAATGCTATCAGGCGGAGGTTTATTAGAGTGAACTTATTGATGGTCTAATTCGCGCGAATAGAAGAATAGTTTTTATGGTGCTTAAGATTTCCGCATATGCGTCAATCTTAAGCATGTTTAGAATTTCTGCACATGCATAAATTGTAAATAATCTGCAATCAAACAATTAAGCAATTAAATGCAATCCGGATTAATACTAAGCACGTAATTATTTATTATATCCAGTCCGGCCAGATATTCATCTCCGGAAAATCCTTTTATATCTTCATTAGTTATTAACTTTTTGTATTCTGCCATGTAAATTCTCGCGAGCGGCAGGTAAGACCAGTGCCATTTTTCTTCGTTGTACCCAGTCCCCCTAGCACTTCCTTTTAAATTATAAGTTTGGCAGAAACCAAAACTCGGGGCATTTTTTACAAGCCATTCATGGACTTTTTGACCTTTTTCTGTGGCGAAATATTCCGGAGCAGCGCCATTTATATCTATATCAGTGCCCCAATGATGGCGAGAAGTGCCAGGTGCGGCGCTGTATTCCAAAATTTTCTTGAATCTCTCCAACCCGTCAGGGATACTTTTTGATAAATCGTTTCCTTCAACCAGTGTCTCGCCGCTCCATTTTTGGTTCCAGATACCCTTTTGATAATCAAAATTTCTGGTGGCGGAAGCAATACTTAAATCTACTCCATCTTTTTCCGCCGTTTCAGCCATTTTTAAAAAAGCGTCCAAAGTTTCTTTTCTTAAATACATTATGTGTCCGCCGATGTTGAACTCTTCCGGGATGGGCGCGAAATCTTCCCGCCCTGCGGGATCAAATTTGCCGGTCAAATAAATTTTTTCTTCGGCTACTTTTTTAGTCTGCTCTTGTTTCAAGAGAATTTCGTTTGCTCTTTTTTGTTCCGAGTCTAAGGGCGAAGAAGTAACTACGGGTAGCAGAAGGAGCACAAGCGCCAGCACCGGCAATATTTTTTTTAAAATATTTTTTATCACTAAAAAAACACTAACATATTGGCCTATTTTAATCAAAAAATGATATACTTACAGAATGTTTGTGAACTTAATTAAAATTTTTGTGCCGACAACGCTGGCCTTTTTCTTCGGTTTACTGCTCACGCCACTTGCGACCCATTTTTTTTATAAATACAAAATGTGGAAAAAATATTCCCGGGATATTGACACGACAGCCCCTGATTTTCCAAGGATTCATAATAAAAAAGAAGAATTGAGGACTCCGCGGGTAGGCGGAATAATAATCTGGGTTTCTGTTTTAGCGACGGTGCTTATTTTTTATTTTGCGTCTATTTTATTTCCCTCGGACAATAATTTAAAAATGAATTTTTTGAGCCGAAATCAGACTTTTATACCGCTTTTTACGCTGCTCATCGGATCTCTAATCGGACTTTGGGATGATTTGATTCAGATTTATGGCAGCGGGCGCTTTGCCCGGGATGACAAGTCTTGGCGAAAATGGAAAGCGATTCTTGTGTCCTTCGTGTCTTTTTTGATCGGTGTGTGGTTTTTTTATAAATTAGACTTGACCTCGTTGCATATTCCCTTCAAAGGGGATATATATTTCGGTATTTTAATTATTCCATTTTTTATGATAGTTGCGCTGGCAACGTTCTCCGGAGGCGTGATTGACGGACTAGACGGACTTTCTGGGGGAGTTTTAGCGGCTATCTTTGCGGCATATTCAGCGATCGCTTATGCGAATAATCAAATTGATATCGCCGCTTTTTCGGGAGTTATCACCGGAGCAATCCTGGCCTTTCTTTGGTTTAATATTCCGCCGGCCCGATTCTACATGGGTGAGACAGGTATGATGGGGCTGACGATCACTTTGGCGGCATTGGCTTTTTTGACCGATTCTGTTTTTATTTTGCCGATTGTGGCATTACCTTTGGTGGTAACATCTCTTTCAGTTATCTTGCAAATTGCTTCAAAGAAACTGAGACGAGGCAAAAGATTATTTGTGCTCGCGCCAATCCATCACCATTTTGAAGCGATAGGGTGGTCAGCTTATAAAGTTACAATGCGTTTTTGGGTTCTATCAGTCGTTTTTGCCATTATTGGAATAATTTTAGCAGTGATTAGTAGATAAGAGCAAAAAACAATGAGAGCAAAGAAGATTGACAGATTTTTTCTTATAGTTGTCGGCTCATTGCTGACAATTGGGACTACCATGTTTATTTCTGCCTCCTTGGGAATCTTTGCTAAAAATGCAGAGCTTTTTCATTCAGTGCTTTTTAGCCAGTTAGTTCTCGGTCTAAGTTGCGGATTAATAGGCATGTATTTTTGCTCAAAAATAAATTACAAATTCTGGCGCCGGTCTGCCTTTTTTATTTTTGTGGGATCGATTCTATTAACTGCGTCTGTTTTTATACCTAATTGGGGCTGGAGCCATGGCGGAGCAGAAAGATGGATAGAGTTCGGAGGTATTTCTTTCCAACCTGTGGAATTTTTAAAATTCGGCTTTGTTATTTATTTTGCGCTATGGCTCACATCTTTTAAAAATAAGATTCAGGATTTTAAGTTTAGAATTTTACCGTTTAGCATAATGCTTGCGATTATCGCTGGCATTTTATTGAAACAGCCGGATACTAAAAGTTTTATTCTAATCGCGGTGACTGGAATCGCAATGCTGTTTATTTCCGGCGTTAAAATAAAATATATTCTCTCTGTGGGGGCCGGGGGACTGCTACTGCTCTTGACACTTCTTTTTTTTACACCATATCTCCAGGAGAGGGTGAAAACATTTCTCAATCCCTCGAATGACCCACAGGGGTCTTCTTATCAAATTCAGCAATCACTTATTGCGCTTGGATCCGGCGGAATATTCGGGCGGGGATTAGGTCAAAGTATTCAAAAGTTCAGTTATCTTCCGGAATCTCAAGGCGATTCCATTTTTGCGGTTTTGGGCGAGGAATTGGGTTTTGTCGGAACTTTCGGAACGTTGCTCCTTTATTTGCTTTTTGCGTTGCGCGGATTTCGCATTGCCAATCATTCTCCCGATCACTTTAGTAGACTTTTGGTCTCCGGAATTGTTATACTGATTACAGTGCAGTCATTTATGCATATCGCGTCGATCACGGGAGTTTTTCCGTTGACCGGAGTGCCGCTCCCTTTTATGAGCCATGGAGGCACTTCGCTGTTAATCGATCTTATCGCTATCGGAATCATTTTGAATGTATCTAAGTTTAGTAATAATTAACGAGTGAAACGAGTATAATTTTTTTACCCCGTTAAATAATTTTTGCCAAGCAAAAATTAAAATCCAAATTATTTTATTTAACAGGGTGATGATTTATAAAATTGCTTCGCTTATTTAAAATTAATCATGAAAATAGTTTTTACCGGCGGAGGGACAGGGGGGCATTTTTATCCCATAATTGCTGTCGCCCAAAAAGTCAATCAGATAATCGATGATGAAAATATTCTGAGGGTAAAGCTCTATTATATTTCCGATAGCCCTTACGATAAGGAAATGCTTTTTGAAAACGGACTTATCTATGAAGAAATCAATACCGGCAAGCTGCGCATTTATTCTTCTCTAAAAAGTTTTTTCAAGAATTTTTTTGATATTTTCAAAATTTTTTTTGGAACGATCAATGCAATTTATAAAATGTTTTTAATTTATCCGGACGTTGTTTTTGGTAAAGGCGGGTATGGTTCTTTTCCGGCAATTTTTGCCGCCAGAATTTGGCATATTCCCGTAGTGATTCACGAATCGGACTCCGTTCCGGGAAGAGTAAATAAATGGGCTGGTCATTTTGCAAAAAAAATTGCTGTGTCTTTTATCGAAACGGCAGATTATTTTCCTAAAGCGAAGGTCGCATGGACGGGTCAGCCTATTCGAACCGAAATTGAAAGCCCGGCTCCGAGAAAGGAAGCTTTAAATTATTTTAAACTGGAGGAGGGAGTTCCGGTTATTTTGGTCTTGGGAGGTTCTCAGGGCGCGGAACTGATTAATAATACCATCTTGGACGCATTGCCGAGACTGATTGAAAATTATCAGATTATCCATCAAACTGGTGTCAGGAATTTTAAAATGGTTGCGGACAGAGCCGAAATCGTGCTGGCCGACAATCAAAATAAATTAAGGTATACATGCAAGGCCTTTCTTAATCCTCTGTCTATGAAAATGGCTGCCGGAGCGGCGACGCTTGTAATATCTCGAGCCGGATCGATGATATTTGAAATAGCGGCCTGGGGCGTGCCCTCTATTTTAATACCGATAACCAGCACAAACTCGGATCATCAAAAAAAGAATGCTTTTAATTATGCCCGCGCGGGAGCCTGCAGTGTCGTTGAAGAGATGAATATGACAGCTAATATTTTAAGTTCGGAGATTGAAGGCATAACAGAAGATAAGGCAAGACATAGCATTATGGCACAAAATGCCAAATCTTTTAATAAACCAGATGCCTCTCTGAAAATCGCCCGCGCGCTAGTCGATATCGCTATGAGCCATGAGAAATAGCAGAAATAAGTGATAATTGCATAAAGATTTGGTATTATGAGGATATTAAGTATGATCCTAAAGATAATATTTTTTCAGAAATTTATTTTTACTAAGAAGCTTGGTTTTCTTTTACTCGCTCTCTTTGTCGCATTTTTTTTTATTGGAAACGTGAAGAGAGCAGAGGCGGTCACTAGCATCATCGACTGCACAGGACTTCAGAATATGTCCCTAAATCTTGCGGAAGATTATACTCTCGCCAACAACATTGATTGTTCAGCGACGAGCGGGTGGAATGCCGGCAAGGGATTCATTCCGATAGGCAATAACAACGCCGGCGCTTTAGTAGGATACTTCACGGGCTCGCTTCACGGCAACGGTTTCACAATCCAAAATCTTCATATCGTCCGGCCGACCGAAAATTTCATCGGGCTTATCGGCCAGACCAATGGAGCAGATTTCCAAAACCTGACAATCACCGGTTCAATTGAAGGGCGCAGCAATACGGGAACGCTGGTCGGCGCTATGAATGGCTCCGATACAATAAGCAACGTTTCTAGTTCCGTAACGATTGTCGGTCATACCCAAAATATAGGAGGACTTGTAGGGGATGCAGGAAATATTAATGCTACAGGCAGTTCCTATTCCGGCTCCATCACGGTAAATGAACCAGGATTTTCCGTCGGCAATACCGGCGGTCTGTTCGGCCAATGTTCAGGCGATATCAACTCAAGCACCGCGACGGCAACCATCACGGTCACAGGGAGTAGTATATTCGGCATAGGTGGCCTTGTCGGAATTAGTGACGGAACCGATACGGGGAACAATGCTTCTGGCACTATTACGGTAACTTCAGCGGGAAGCTCAGTCGACACTGTTGGCGGTCTCTATGGTGACTTTTCAGGTACTGCGAATTTTGTAACTTCTTCAGTGGATATCACAGTCACGGCGGATTCAGTGTCCAATATCGGCGGCTTTATCGGAAATCCTGAAAGCAGTACCATAATCGGGGGTGCAGCTTCCGGCGGTATTACGATTCATGGGGGATCGGTTGATCACATC
>DATHJV010000059.1:0-16106 GCA_035489645.1 Minisyncoccota bacterium
AAACTCTCCCTCCAAAAAATCTTCGGCTCGAACCTAATTCTAAAAGGACGCGAAGCGTCCGGAAATCCTTTCCCTCACTACGCAGAGCTTCGCTCTGCGCGAAAAAATTTTTGCGAAAACGACTTGGGTTTGGTGGTGGTGCCTGGGGGCAGAATCGCACTGCCGGCCACTTCCTCTTCAGGGAAATGCTCTACTACTGAGCTACCCAGGCAGGTTTGCTGTGGAAACTATTGAACTGAATCCTCAAAAATTATTTATCACATCCCCTGCGCCACTATACACGCTTTTTAACTTATCTATATACGGCTGAAGAAGATAGAAAGCTCCGAGCGCCGACCCGATAATAAATATCCAATATACCGCTCGGGCAATGTTGGACCAACGTTGCGAGCGCCTCATAGAATGCAATATTTTATTATTGTCTTCGGCCAGACTGACGCATTTATTCAATAGTTCCCTATCCTCCGGCGACATAGATGAATACTAGCAAAAATAACTGGGAAAATCAAAATTCTTATTTCAGTGTACAATCTGGTATAGAACTCTCCGTATCCGCGGAAATATAGGAAATAGCCTGTTGTTTTGGTTCATTACGTTCAAAAGTAAAGGTCTTTCTTGCTAATTTACCTATTGACATGTCTAGCTCGACAGTAATTTCTTTGACTGGATAAAAATAATTTTTGGAATATTTATAAATATAATAATTATAATCCGACGCACTACTGTTGGAAAAAGAACATATTATCTTTTCTTTTACATTAACCGTAGGATTTGTAACTATAAAATTACGGTCATCAGTTCTAATCCGAATATCTGTTAAATCGGCTGTGGTTTTAGGAAAAGATTTAGTAGAAGGATTATATAACTCAATCAAATAAGAGCAGTTTCCGGTTGCCCCACAATCGAGCAACTCCGCTCGATCCTTAAACCCGTCAAAATCATAATCTGCGTATAAATAACTTGTTTGAGGTACAGTTCCCATTAAACTTTGTGACTCAACATCTTTTGATGTTCCTGAGACGCTAGGGGCTGAAGTATTATTTTTTATGGATTTATCTCGAATGTAAAAGTTTGTTCCAACCAAAAAAAGGATGATTACCAATAACCACAAGGGGATAAAATTTTTAAATATTTTCATTTATTATATTAAACAATATTGATTTTTCTAACATGTGCCCTCGGCAGGAATTGAACCTACATCTATTTCTTAGGACGAAACTGTTCTATCCGTTGAACTACGAGGGCATAGAACAATATTATATTAGAGACAGTTTAAAGTCCAAGTAATTTAACTATTTTTGGTTTATTGAAACCAATCACCATTTCTTCTCCAACAAAAATAACCGGCACACCCATTTGCCCGGATTTTTCTATCATTTCTTTTCTTTTTTCAGGATCACTTGCCACATCAAATTCTGTATAAGCAATATTTTTCTCCTTAAAAAAATCTTTCGCCATATGGCAAAAATGACAGTTGGGCGTTGAATAAATAGTTACATTTGGCATTACATCCGGCATAAAATTTTTAAATTAATTATTAATTGCCTCTAGTATAGCATACTTGCTTCAAAAACAAAATAAAGATATATTTTTCCATAAGCGGGATTAGTTTAGTGGCAGAATGAGTCCTTCCCAAGGATTAGACGGGGTTTCGATTACCCCATCCCGCACAAAAATGTTAAAGTTTATTTATTTTCACATTTTTCAGATGTTTTTCCGCCTCGACTATTCCCCTCTCCATCATAATTACCGCCTCGAGAGGATATTTGCCGGTTGCGGACTCTTCCGAGAGCATTACGGCGTCAGCCCCATTTATTATTGCATAGGCGATATCGGTCACTTCGGCGCGAGTTGGAAGAGGATTCTCGGTCATGGAAAGCATCATTTGGGTGGCGACGATTACCGGCTTTTTCGCCATTTTACATTTTTGAATAATTTCTTTCTCCATAAATGGAATTTGTTCAACTGGAATTTCGTTTCCCAAATCCCCTCGAGCAATCATAATTGCATCCGCAGCTTTAATAATTTCGTCCAGATTGCCGACTGCAATCTTACGTTCAATTTTCGCGATAATTGGAATTATTTTTCCAAACTCCCGCATTTTTCTCCGTAAATTTAAAATATCATCCGCATTCCCCACATAAGACATAGCGACATAATCAACACTCTGATCAATGCCGAATTTTAAATCTTCGAGGTCCTTCCGGGTAATTATTTCCGATTTGATGTTAAATTCGTGCCCTTTTTTTTCTTGCAGTCTTGGGCCGGATAAATCTAAAATTATAGGTATGCGCCTGCCAGCTTCTTTTCCCATTTCTTTAATGTTTTTAATATAATTCGCATGCTCGACATACGTCCCGTACGAAAAATTCAGTCGGGCGACATCCATATTGTGACCTATCATTTCTCGAATTATTTCTTTGTCCCTCGTAACCGGCCCGATAGTGGCAACGATCTGCGCTTTTGAGTTCATTTCATTTTGTATTATTTGATATTTTTATTAATCTCTGATATTTTATCATTCTTTCTGGTTTTGATGGAGCTCCGGCCTTCAAACCGAAACAACCGAATGCATAAGCCAGGTCCGAGATAAAATCATCATCCGTCTCAGCGCTTCGATGGCTCACAATCAGTTCCACGCCATTTTCTCTGGCCAGTTTCATGGTCTCGAGAGTTTCCGATAACGTGCCGATCTGATTAGGTTTTATAATCATTGCTGTTATGCTCCCGTTTGTTATTGCCTTTTGTAAAAGAATTTTATTAGTGACGGTTAAATCGTCTCCGACCACTTTTAGACCACTGTTATTGTCTTTGAGCCGTTTAAAACTTTCAAAATCTTCCTCATTAAATGGATCTTCAATCGAAAACAAATTAAACTCGGCAATTAAAGACGAATATATAGCCGTTAATCCTTCTTTTGAGACATTCTCTCCGGCAATCTGATAAATACCATCTTGGTAAAATGAAGAAGCGGCGATGTCCAGAGACAGATGCACTTTATCCTGTAAATTATTCTGTTTAATGGCTTCCCTTAAATAAATAAGCGGCTTTCTGACATCTTTTGTTTTTGGCGCAAACCCCCCTTCGTCCCCAAAAATAGTAGAATCCTTGCCCAAATCTTTCAGAATAATTTCTTTTAGAGCATTCTGCATAGCAATTCCAATGGAGACGGCCTCTTGCGCATTATCCGTCTTTGGCACAACATGATATTCCTGAAATGCCAGCCCATTTTCCGCGTGTTTTCCGCCATTTATTAAATTCATATAAAGATAAGGTACTGCGCGCGATTGCTTTATTTCCGCAAGCGTTTGTAGATATTGATATACCTCCTGATTCGAAACTTTCGCCGCAGCTTTGGCGCAAGCGATACTGACGCCGATCATGGAATTTCCTCCTAAGTTGTCTTTGTTCGGAGTGCCGTCTAATTCAATCATGTTGCGATCTATCTCATTTTGATCCAAAACATTTTTGCCAATCAAGGGAGGTGCGATAACAGCATTCACGTTATGTATAGCATCTTTTACTCCTTTTCCATCATTATCTCTTAATTCATGAGCTTCATGAACGCCAGTGCTCGCGCCGGAGGGAACAGCAAAGCTCCCGAAGTTATCGCCGGAGTACACTGTCACCTTGATAGTAGGATTTCCTCGTGAATCATTGATCTCTTCCGCCAGAATTTTAGTAATTTTATTCATTATTTCTTCGTCAGCAAAATCATTAAATCAGATACATTGGCTCCGGTCGCCCCGGTCATAATCATATCGCCGGAAGTTTTAAAAATCGGATAAGCATCAAAACGGTCTAACGAATCATCAACATCAAGTCCTGAATTAGCTATATGTTCTAATGTTTTTTTATCAACGATCGCTCCGGCCGCGTCCGAGTTATCCATACCGTCAGAAGCCAGAGCGATAAATACAGAATCATTATCAATTATTTTTAACTTTATTTCCTCCAGGCTCATGTATAAATTTCTTCCTCCGCTGCCGCCTTTTTTCTTCACGACAAGCTTCGGCTCTCCGGCCGCCAAAACGACTGTGTTGTCCGATTCCTCATGAAAAATTTTATGTATAGCTTCCTCCACTTCGTCATACAATTCTGTTGAAACTATAACCGTTTTAAATCCGAGCTCTCTGGCTTTTTTATCCATGGCATCCACGGCGGTTTTATTTGAAACTAAAACAAAATTACGAACTTTGTCAAAATATTTATCCTCTTTGGGCGTTTCGAGTAAATTAAATTTACCCAGATTATACTTGTTAATGACAAGCTCTGCATCAGCTACTGTACTGTTATCTTTATAAGTCGGGCCGGACGCAACATCAGCAGAATGATCTCCTGATATATCGGAAAAGACAAGACCGAGTACGGTCGCAGGGTAAGCGATTTTAGCCAAGCCTCCGCCTTTCAATAATGAAAGATGTTTCCGAACTGTGTTCAGTTCAGTTATTTTTTGTCCATATTTCAAAGATTCATCATACAGAGCTATATTTTGCTTGCATTCACTCGCCTCATAGCAAAGCAGGGCAGAACCTCCCCCGGAAACAAGAACAATAATCAGGTCCTCCGCGCTCGAACCACTCACGACTTGATATATCTTCTCTCCGGCATCCACATTTATTTGGCTGGGTCTCGGATGCGTACCGGCGAAAGTTTCAATATATTCCGAATTGACTTTGGAAAGCCCGACAACAGCCCCGCTATCTATTCTCGGCCCTAAAATTTTCTCCAGCGCGAGGGCCGCGTCCGGCGAAGCTTTGCCAAAACCCACAACTTTTATTTTTTTAAATTTGGATAGATCAAAATTCTCACCCATTACGCTAAAAATATTATTCTCAAACTTGAGGGAATTAAAGATTATCTCCTCTGTATTGATGGCGGAGAGCCCCGCTTCGGCAATAGAGAGAGCCAGTTTGCGATTGTTCGTCGTTGCCAATTCATCAAAATTCTTAATCCAGTTTTTCATTCTATTTAACTAAGTTTATCGGGGTTCCGGCGATAAAAGCTTTGATATTTTCAATCGTAATTCTAAGTATTTCCGCAACCGCTTCATGAGTGAAAAAAGCAATGTGAGGAGTAATAATAACGTTCGGCATATTGATGAGAACACGATCTTCCAGAAGCATCTTGTATTCTTCTATTTTCATTAATTTTGAGGCATCCGAGAGAATCTCGATTTCTTCTTTAAGCTCGGCTTCACCTTCTAAAACATCTAATCCGGCTCCGCCAATAATCCCCTGCGATAGACCCCAAATCAACGCATCTGTATCGACGAGTTCCCCGCGGGCGGTATTTATCAAATAAGCTCCTTTTTTCATATGAGAAATTTTTTCTTTATTTATCAGATGATGATTTTCCTTTGTGTAAGGAGCATGAAGAGTTATGATGTCGGACCCTGAAATAACTTCGTCCAAACTTTTATATTCAAAATTATTTTCCTTGGCAAAAGCTAGATCCGGATATAAATCGTAGGCAATGACCTTTATATCAAAACCTTTGGCAATTTTTATAACATTTTTTCCGATTTTCCCCGTACCAATAATTCCCAGAGTCTTACCCGCTAAATCAAAACCTTCCATCATGGGAAAGAAATTAAAGTTGGATGATTCTCTAATGTAATTATTGGCTTTTATGATGTTTCTTGAGAGATTCAGTATTAGACCGAAAGCAAATTCGGCTACAGTATGCGAACCATAAGCGGGCACATTGGAGATTTTTATCCCCTTAGATTCCGCATACCCACAATCAATATTGTTGTATCCTGTCGCGCGGGTAGCGATAAACTTCAAGGCGGGCAGGGCGTCAATTACTTTCCTGTTTACCGTGGAATCAACAAAAATACAAATAATTTCGGCATCTTTTGCTTTTGCAACATTATTTTCATCTAACTTTCCATCAATAAAAGAAATATCCAAACTATCAAAAGATTTCAAGAAAATGTCCTGTTCGGCCTTTTCTACACCAAAAAATATAATCTTCATCCCGTAATTATAGCATAGTGTTTATAATAAGAATCAATCATCCTTTCTTATCTTCATTTAAACCAATTCTTCCAGAAAAATAGAGAGGAAAGAAATCCTTCTTTTGGTTTCTCTGGTGGCTTTGTCGGATTCTTGTCATCAACTATCATAATCATACCTTCTCCCTCTTTTGCGAGACCAAACTTCTCTCGGATGGACTCTTCAATCCCATCTTGACTCTTTAATTTGGCAACTTCGGATGAGAGCCTGTCTTTTTCTGTCTCCAATTGCGCTAATTTATTTTCCGCAACCTTTCTGTTTTCTATTGTCGTACGCATTTTACCCATAAAACCAATCACGCCGGAAGCAAATATCAGCACCACAACGCCCAAAAGCCCTAAAACAGGCTTGGAGTGCATAATATTTCCAAATCTTCTCTTTTGTTGAAAACTTTTCATTATGTGATACCATAAGTATATGCTTTTTAATAGAAAACATCAAAAGAAAATACAGATAGCTTGGGCAGTTTTAAGCATTCTCATTATTGTCAGCATGATTTTACTGTATTCTCCTTTTTTTAGACTAAAATAAATACCTTCCAAAACAAAACTTTTTCCGGTACGGATTTTTCAAAAGATAATCTGACTTAAAAAATCATGGGGTTCAGTGCACGTCAGCCTCGAAACCCCTCCAAAAGTTTGTTTTAAAAGGTATTATGTCAACAAGAATGTGTTTTTCTATTTGTCTCCACTGCGCATCATTTTCAAAAATACATCCTGCGGGATATTTACACGGCCGCGCTCTTTCATTTTTTTCTTGCCCTTTTTTTGTTTTTCGCGTAGTTTCATTTTACGAGTTATGTCACCTCCGTACATATGAGCGGTAACATCTTTTTTCATTCCGGAGAGTGCGCGCGAGGAAATAATGCGTCCCAAAGCTTGGCCTTGAATTTTTAAAGTGAACATTTGACGGGGAAGCAAGCCCTGCAACTTTTCTACTGACTTTTCTGCTTCAGCTTCCACTCTTTTTTTAGAAATAACTTTCGAAAAAGCGGGAACGATCTCATCCGCGACCAGTATATCAAGTCGAGTGACATTCGCCTCCCTCATGGGAGCTAGGTCATAGGATATTGACCCATAACCTGACGTCGTGCTTTTTAATTCGTCAAAAAAATTGCGCATCAGTTCGCGCAGCGGCATCCGCACAGAGACAGTGGAGCGATTATCTCCAAAATTTTCAGTAACGCCCACTTCCGCTTCGTGATCAAATAAAAGTTGCATAATATTTCCTAAATATTTGCTCGGAGTGATTATTTTTGCCGTAACCCACGGCTCAAGAACAGTTTTAATATTACCATCATCCGGAAAAAAATATGGCGAGTAAATCTTTTCCCTCTTTCCGCTATTATTCACTACCTCATAAACTATCGAGGGCGTAGTAATAATCAGCCTCAAATTGAATTCCCTTTTCAATCTCTCAGTAATAATCTCCAAATGAAGCATGCCGAGGAATCCGCAGCGGAATCCTCGGCCGAGAGATCCGGAAGACTCTTCTTCATAAGAGAATGACGAGTCAGAAAGTTTCAGTTTGCCTAAGGATAGTTTTAGTTGCGCAAAATCATCCGCATCTTCCGGAAAAACACTGGCCCAAACTACCGGCTTTGGCTCAAGGTATCCCGGAAGAGCCGGCAATGGAGACGCAGACTTCGTGACGGTGTCTCCAACCGAGGCAATACCAGGCTGCTTAATGCCTGTAACTATGTAGCCTATTTCTCCGCTAGAGAGGGATTCGCGCTTCGTCTCTTGCGGTGAAAAAGTTCCTACTTCGAGCGCGGTAAATTTTAGACCATTATTTGCAAAGATCAAACTCTCACCTTTCATAACTCTTCCATCCAGAATTCGCACAAAAACTATAACTCCCCGATGATTTGAATATTTAAAGTCGAAAATGAGCGCGCGCAGATTGTTGTCGCCTTTGTATGATACGGATGGCGCCGGAACACGTTTTATTATTTCTTGTAAAAGATTCTCTACTCCTTCCCCGGTGCGACCAGAGACTAAAAGGATTTCATTAGGATTGCAATTTAAAAGTTTTACAACTTCTTCTTTAACTTCTGATACCCGAGAGAGCGGCGAATCAATTTTAGAGAGTACTGGAAGGATTGACTTCCCTCCCTCATGGCCAACACCTTGAGCCATAGCAAGAGTGGTCAGAGTCTGTGCCTGCACCCCCTGGGTCGAGTCAACCAGTAAAATAGAGCCCTCTACGGCCTTCAGCGCGCGAGAAACTTCATATGAAAAATCGACATGACCCGGCGTGTCAATCAGATTCAGTACATACTTTTCGCCGCCCTTCTCATATTCCATGCGAACCGGCTGCATCTTGATGGTAATCCCTCTCTCGCGCTCCAACTCCATAGTATCAAGCACCTGGTCGCGCATCAGACGCTCGGGCACGGTGTGCGTAATCTCGAGCATTCTATCCGCCAAAGTGCTCTTGCCGTGGTCAATGTGAGCTATTATCGAAAAATTTCTGATGTGTTTTAAATCCATAAAATTCTTTAATCTTCATCTTCATCCCTAAACTGCAGAGAATACAGCCTCGCATAGATTGAACTTGAGCGTAATAATTGTTTATGAGTTCCAACCGCCTCTATTTTTCCTTCATTAAATACAAGAATCTTGTCAGCGTTAATGACAGTGGAAAGTCTGTGCGCAATAATGAGAGATGTTCGATTCTTAACAAGCTCATCCGTCGCTCGGGTTATGAGCTGTTCACTTTCCGTATCAAGATGACTAGTAGCCTCATCTAGAATTAAAATTTTCGGATCACGCAATACGGCTCTCGCAATGCCAATTCTTTGTCGTTCACCGCCGGAGAGTTTGATTCCCCGCTCCCCGACAATAGTGTCATATCCTTTTTCCAGTTTAACAATAAAATCATGCGCTAAGGCAGTCTTTGCGGCGTTTTCGATTTGTTCTTTTTGTACATCTCCTCGACCATAGGCAATATTCTGCGCGACCGTTCTGGAAAATAAATCAACTTCTTGCGGAACGACGGCAATTTGTCCGCGCAAACTTGCTTGCGTGACGGTTTTGATGTCAATTCCATCGAATAAAATCTGCCCGTTTTGAGGATCATATGAACGTAGTAATAAATTTATAAAAGTTGACTTGCCGCTCCCCGATCTCCCGACTAAGGCGCAAGTCGTCCTCGCGGGAATAATGACATTCAGATCTTGCACAGCATATCTGTTGTCATTGCGATAGGAAAAAGAAACATTCTGAAATTCAATTTTTTTTTCAAAAAGCGGCAAATTGACAGCCCCTCTCATATCTACGACATGCAGAGGTTCGTCCAGAATTGAAAACATGCGCCCGACGCGGGTCATATTTCTTCGCATGCGAGTAAAAAGCGATCCTAGATTGGAAAGCGGCTGATAAGCCATATTCTGCAGAGTCACGTATAAAACAAACTGGCCGATGGTCGCGGTGCCGTTCAGAACAAACCAAGCTGAAAGGCCCAAGACCGCAACTCGGCCAGTCGTAGAAATAACAGTCTGAATATTTTCAACTCGCTGCCATAGACGTTCTGCCTTGTACTGAATCTCACGCATATTAATCAGTAAAATTCGATTATTGTCAGTCTCAACTTCTTCTTGCGAGAATTTTTTAACAGTAAGAACATTCCCCGCCACATCATACATTTCTTTAGATATATTTTCTGAAGCGTCATTTACTTGCTGTTCTATTTTGTATATGCGATTGGCGATATGGCGTGTAGCCAGAATATATATCGGAAATGGAATGAGAATAGCCGATGCAATCCACACGTTGGAATATAAAAGTGCAAAAAAAGCCCCGAAAAAAATAATAATGGGCGGGACAATGTTTTGCCCAATAATATCGTGAACAATTGCATAAATCGAAACTCCGCCCCTATCAATGCGTCCAATAATTTGTCCGCTGGAAGCTCCGTGATGGAACAATGAATGCAGCTGTAAATATTTTTGGAGCGCGCGATTTCTGATTTTATCTTCAACCGTCGTGACCATCTTAAAAAGGCGATAATTGTATGACGACTGCAATATGCTACTTAAAAGTGTTACGATTAAAATCCCGATAGCGCAATAAATAAGAGTCTGCCATGGAAACATTCCTCCATTGCTAATAAATTTAGTTAATGAGTCGATGAGTATTTTTGTAATAAAAGGGGCAACAATACTGGCTATTTGCGAGGCAGTGATAAGAAAAAGTAAAAAAACAATGGTCTTTTTATAACCACCAAAAAATAAAGCGATGCGTCTTAACACTGAAAACTCATTATTCTTCATTAATATTTTTAAATGACTATAATAACACAAAAAAACCCTTGATTCATAGATAATGTAAAATTCTTGGAAAATTGACTTTCATGTATTAAATGCTAGCAAAAAAGATCTTTATTTCAAAGCCCAAAATAGAATTAAAGCTCTTCTTGGGGCGGAGCAATAACTTTAGTGCTCCAGAATTTAGTATGAAGAGCTTTTGCTATGTCTTTTAGCTCTTCATTTTTCAAAAGATGTAACACCAAAATAGCAGAGGCAATTCCTAAAATTCCGGAAATAAATCCCTGCAAAAATACGCCCCAGAATGTAGTCGTGCCGAATATCGGGGAAAAAATATTCAAACTTAAATACGCTACTAATCCTAAAAAAAATGACGCTCCCAGACTTTGAAAGAAAGTCTTGGTAATAAAGGATTCTCCCTGCATAAAATCTTTGCGGACAAAATACCAATGCAAGAGAGAATTTATGATTGTCCCGATTGAATATGCTAGCGGTAACATAAGAACCTCGGTGCCCGCAATGTCACTCACCTTCAGAATTGATTCAATAAAAAATCGAAACATAGGAACACTTTCAAAAAGATGGCTAAGGAATATAGATAAAATTATAATTAATACGGAACAGGAAAAATTAACTATGAGCGGACGCCTGGTGTCGCCTTTCGCATAATATGCGCGAGAGAGAAGCGTGATCATGCCCTGCGCCAAAATTGAAACCGAAAAAATCGCAAGCGAAGCCGCCACTAATCGGGTATTTTCCCAAGAAAATGATCCGGAGCCGAGTATAACACGAACGATCTGGGCGCGCACCACGATAAAAAGAAAAATTACCGGCAAGGACCAGAAGACAATTGCCCGTGCCGCGGATTTGAGATGACTTCTAAATTCGTCCATCTTTCCAAGAGAGACGGACTTCGCCATGGTCGGAAAAGCTGCCACCGCATAAGAGATGCCAATGATGTTGAGAGGCACGGATTGCAGATTGAAGGCAAAATTAAAGACGGAGATAGATCCACTTTTCAAATATGAAGCGAGAGCAATGATGGAAATAAGAGCGATATTGTTGAAAGCGAGCCCGAGTGTCCTGGGGAGCGAAGTGAAGACCGCTTTTTTTATATCTAAAAAATTAATCGATGAGGAAAATCTGGGCTTAAATCCGAGAGAGCCGGCTGCCCACACCTGAATCCCGAAATGCATAAAAGCTCCTATGACGACTCCTATTGCAAGCCCATAAATTCCAAAAAAAGGATATAAAAATATAACGCCAATGATAATTCCTACGTTGTAAAGAATCGGACTTAATGAATAGATGAAAAACTTGCGGAAAATTTGCGTGACCGCGCCAAAAAGATTCGAAAGGCCGAGTAAAATGGGCGATAATAACATTATACGGGAGAGCAAAATTAATTCTCCCTGTGTTGCTTCAGTAAAACCAGGGGCAATGTAGGAAGCTAAAAGCGGCATTAAGATAAATGCAATAATTGAAAGCAAGAACATGACGATAAAAAAAACGGTCAGGATGTCGCTTAGATATTTTCGGGCTTTATCCGTGACTTCAAAACCATTTCCATCCTTTCTGGCGGTCATTCGCGCAATTATAAAAGGAATAATCACCGTAAATGATGCCAGAGACGCGACGGAAATAAAAATGAGATCCGGCACTCTGAAAGCCGCATAATAAGCATCTAGGGAAGGCGAAGGCCCAATGAAATGCGCCATAGAACGATCGCGAAAAAGTGCCAAAATTTGAGATAGCAATGTAAAAGCGCCCAAAAAGAGCGCCGCCTGATTAATATTTACAGATTCTTTGTTGAAAATCTTCAGGAGCCTATCCATCCGGTTAGTGAAATTTCAAATTGTTCTTTATTGATTCGCGAAAGCAACTTGAAAATTTATTATTAGTAGTCATATATAGATATTAAACCTTAATCGGAGAAAGAACAAATCAATAATTTGAAATTCTACTACGGGATCCATCCCGTCAGAGTTAGGAAATGCTTTGCATTTCCGTAGTTAAATTTCTTTTAATATTAATTTCCGGCATGTTAATCTCTAGCGAGACCCATTTTTTAGGGCTTTTTTGGAATTGACTCCGGAGCAGGAGTTACCTCTTGGTCTGCGCCAGAATTTTTAGGATTTTTCAAAGAGTCAACAAATTTTATCAAGTCCGGGTCCGTGGGAGCAAGTGAGAGAGCCATTTGTGAATAGGTCATCGCGCCTGTGTTATCACCCTCCTTCTTAGCTAACTGAGCAAGCACTAAATACGCGTCAATGTAGTCTGGTTTGAGAGCGAGTGCAGCATTTGCATAATCTTTCGCATCTTTGGCGTTTAGAAGAGCACTGGATACGCCCGCCATAGAGAGCTTGATCCCGGGATTATTTGGATTCAAAATAGATGCAGTTTTGTATGCGTCCGCCGCTTTACTGTAAGCATCTTTGACACCCAGCGAACCTAGATTTAGATACAGTGAACCAAGCGCTTGGAAATTCAAATAATTGGACGCGTTATATGTTGTCGCCAATTGCGCTCCGTTAACTGCCTCAGTCAAAGCTGTCTGTAAACCCGCTTTCTCCGCGTCGGATAGCGATTCCCCTTTTTTTAAAAGAGAATCCAATTTTAATAGATTGATCTGCGAGTAAGTGCGCAAATAAAGATCATTTACATTTAGTGAGAGAGCTTTACTGATTGAAGCTTCGGCTTCCGGTATTGTAGTAGATGTTAGCGCCTTGCCAAAATATGAAAGAGAAATGAATCGCTCTATATATTTAAACGCAAGAGCGGTAGATCCTACTACTATCAGTATAAGCACAAGGATAAAGAAGAAACTTCTTCGGTGGTCATTATAAAACGAAATCGTTATTCCACCTCCTTTCTGAAACGCTCTTAACCCGATAAATACTCCGGCAAAAACAAGCGCCAATAAAAATATCACGGCGCCAGCCGAATAAAAGAAAGAGGAAATAAATAAATAGAGAGAAAGCACGAAGAACGGCATCATTTCCAAATTCATTCCTTTGCTGAGACTAGAAAATACTGACTTGCCGCCCCCGACTATAAACAAAATTACGAAAATGAGGCAGGCTAGAATGCTGATGTATCCCGTCGTCGAAAAAAGAGTCGGTAACAACCCGGAACCAGAGCTAAAAGTAGCATCCCAAAACGCAGTGCCATTCATTAGTGCCGGCTTATGCATTGCCCACGCCTCTGCGAATCTATTCGGACCGATGCCAAAGAAGGGATGCCCCGCGAGCACTCCCCTCGTAACCGATACGGTCGCGGATAGAGAGGGGCTAACTTCAGAATTTGTGACATTGAGATGATTAGGAATAAAATTACCGAAAAGACCGGACGACATAAAGAACAGCAGGCACAATATCGCAACGATGAAAGAAATCAAAGGAAAAATTCTATTTTTATTCTCTGCCTCTCCCTCTCTTTTAGGAAAATTAATTGAGACTTTGTAGACGAAGATAATTAGGCAGGAAATTCCGAGAAGGATCCAAATCAGCGGGAAGTTTACCGCGGCGATCAAAAATATTGAAAACAGGATAAATATGGGAAGTAATATTTTTTCTAATTTGGTGACAGGGAAAAATTCGAGTATTAGAATAAACAAGAGGCTGGAAAATCCGGCAAAAAGCCCGAGGGAATTCCAGGAACCTACGACATTTCCCGTTTTATCGGCAAAAATCCCAAGCTTTGTGACTGTCGGCAAGAATAAATGGATAATTTGGAAAATTAGAACTAAAGCTGAAGACGAGATAACTCCGAAAAGAACTATTTTGGCCCGTTTTGAAGTTCGAAAAACAATCGACGACATCAGCATCAATAAGTAAGCCGAAAAAATAAACCAGAAGGACCCGATATCATACATAAGGCCAAATAGTGATACTTGCGGAGTTTTCGAAAATAATGCCGAAAGAAGAAATACTAAGACAATACCGAACCCTGATACTAAAAGCCACGACTTTGGCAAGATTATTTTACCGTCCTGAAACCGGGCAATTGCCCAAAAGATAATAGACAGCGCAAGCCCCGCAACTAACAGAAGTCCCTTAGAAGTTTCAACGGGAATGTTGGTAAAAGGCAGACAAAAAAGCGGCAACAATACAACAAGTGAACATAATGATAAAAAAGAAAGCCTCTCAAATATGTTTGATCGCATGATATTTATTATATCCCGTAGCAAAATTTTTTGCAAAGTTCTACTTTTGTACTATCTCCCTCAGGTCAGACATAGTGAAAATAAGGGAGGCCTATGGTGTCGGTTGAGGCGCTCCTGCGGGGGCTGATTCCATCGGAGGAACTACCTCATTCTGCGGGGCAGGGGTGGGATCGGGAGTAGGGGCAGGGCTCGAGACAGGAGTTGGAGTTGGTGCAGGAGTAGGTGTTGGTGTTGGCGTTGGTGTTGGTGTTGGTGTTGGATTGGGTGTTGGAGTCGGAGATGGAGTAGGTGTTGGAGCTGGATCAGGAGATGGCGTTGGTGTTTGATTGGGGTTCGGAGCAGAGTCGGCGCCGACCGGAGTTGGGGTCCCGACAGTGGTCGGGAGAATAGGAGTTGTTGTCGTGTTAGAAGTGGGAATCGGATCCGGGGCAAGAACAGGGTCTGGTGTTGGAGTTGGTATCGGTGTCGGATCGGGTGTTGGAGTTGGCGTAGGGTCTGGTGTTGGAGTCGGAGTTGGATCGGGTATTGGTGCTGTAACCGGAGGATGCGCGAGTAAAAGCAGCGCGTGAACATCGTCTTTGGTCAGACATTCACCATCTACACAAATTTTTTCTTTTGCATTGAATACATTGGCAAACATATCCCCTATCCCGTTTTTAGCATCCGCAAGCCATGTCGTAATTTTTGCGTAAATATTGTTAAAGAAAGCTGTCACAAAGGATTCATTGCTTGAGCCGGCGAGAGGGGTAATCGTTCCCGAAATGCCTTCCAGATTCAAATCCAGCTCTTTCACCGCGGAAATTGTAGCGGCAGAAACAGCGTTGTAGTCAATCTGGGAGAGCCCGTTGCCGATCGGGAGCACCGCATCATGTAATCCCGCGGCATCCACATCTTGCGCTACAAGCCCGAGCCTTACTCGGTTGTTATCAAAGTAAGCTGTGCCTTCCTTGAAACTATACGTCTTCGGCTTTATATTGCGGATGAAATCAAGACCGCCGGTGTAATCATGGAAATCAGTTTTGACGGACTGGTCAGAAACTGTGCAGGTGATGACACCAGCGACGGTGGTAAGAGCGGTGCAAGTAACAAAACCAGCGTCAGAGAGGGTGGGAGTGGCGTCGCTGATGGAAGTATCTGCCGCAGTGACTGTCCCAGTGAAAGTTGGACTTTCAAGGAAAGCAAAAGTCTTCCTGGCCGCTCCTGTAGTAATCGTGCCGTAGAACTTGTCTGTCAAAAATTCCATTGCTCCCGCTTCCGCAGTGGTATTGAGTGCTCCAGAAGTAAATTTAAGCGGTGCGGTATTAGCTGTCGCTGTGCCCGCCGCTAAATGCAATTTAGCAGTCGGGCTTGTCGTCCCGATGCCGACGTTACCTCCCGACAGAATCCTCATCCTCTCATTGGCAGGATCATAACCTCCCGTGGTGAATCTTATGTCCCCGCTTGCTCCTCCAGAGATTAGGGACAAAGTGCCTGATGTGGCTTCGGCAATCAAAGCAACGGAATTGGCAGGCAGATTAACTCCTGCATTGCTGTAATTGGAAGCTGATGCCAAGAATTGTCCGATAAGACCAGTGGTCGGAACAGTGAAATCAATCGGGACATAACTGCTACCCACAGTACCATTGTTGGCGGCTTGAATCAATCTTATGCCAGT
>DATHJV010000060.1:0-2580 GCA_035489645.1 Minisyncoccota bacterium
GTGCGATTGGCTGACCGTTTTATTGGCAACCAGTCCGAGCCGGCGAAATCCCTCGCCATACTAGAGGAGCTCAAAACACTTTCCAAAACTATCAAAGTGGATGACGTGCAGAGGATTGTATCGGATAAAACCAATGTTCCAGTAGGGGCAATCGGAGCGGATGAGACAAAAGTCTTGGTAGCTCTCGAGGATTCAATGAGAAGAAAGATTGTCGGACAGGATGAAGCAGTCAAAGATGTGACAGAGGCCCTGAAGCGTTTGCGTACCGGTGTCGCTGATCCAAGCAAGCCGGCAGGGAGTTTTCTTTTCCTGGGTCCGACTGGCGTGGGTAAGACATATACCGCTAAAATTTTAGCAGAAAGTTATTTCGGCAGAAAAAATTCTATGATTCGTTTTGATATGAGTGAATTTTCACTTACGTCGTCTATCACGCCATTTACCGAGCGACTCACTAGTCAAATAGAAGAAGCGCCGCTCTCACTTGTATTTTTCGACGAACTTGAAAAGTCCAATGCCCTGATACGCAATCTTCTGCTGCAAGTTTTGGACGAAGGGCGTCTGACCAGGGGCTCCGGGCGGGAGGCAAGCTTTAAAGACTCTCTGATTATTGCCACTTCAAATGCCGGCAGCGCGGAAATTGTCACGAATCCAGAAATTGATAAAAAAAAATTACTGGATCAATTAATCAAAGATGGGATATTCGCCCCCGAATTTTTAAACAGATTTAACGCCGTCGTGCTCTTCAAACCCCTAAGTGGAGCGCAGGCTAGGCAGATTGCGGCACTTTTGTTGAATGAATTTGCGCGGCGTTTGCTCGATGATAAAAAAATTACTCTGGAAGTTACCGAAGATCTCATTGACAAGGTATCGCTAGCCGGTTTTGACCCGGAGTTTGGCGCGCGCCCCATCAAACGCGCGATAGAGGAGATTGTGGAAAATAAAGTTGCAGAGTACATCATGGCCGGCAACACAGGCGGTGTTCTTAAAATACTTTAGATGAATTTTAGAAAAATTAGTTGTCGGATTTTTTCGCGGCTGCTTTGGATTTGGTGACTATTTCGTCTACGATTCCGTATTTTTTTGCTTCCTCGGCGTCCATGAAAAAATCTCTTTCTACGTCTTTTTCTATCTGCGAGAGAGACTTTCCGGTATTTTTTGCCAGAAGTTTATTTAGATTATCTCTGGTCTTTAAAATATGTTTCGCCGTGATGGCGATGTCCGTCGCTTGGCCTTCGACGCCGCCCATCGGCTGGTGAATCATAACTTCCGCATTTGGTAAGATGTAGCGCTTACCGGCTTTTCCGGCGGAGAGAATAATGGCTCCGCCGCTCGCCGCGAGTCCGACGCAAAAAGTAGCAATGTCCGGACGGACATGATTCATCGTATCAACGATAGCCATCGTGGAAGTCACCGACCCTCCGGGCGAATTTATGTAAAGAAAGATATCTTTTTTGCTGTCCTCCGATTCGAGGAAAAGAAGCTGAGCGATAATAATATTAGCGGTATGGTCGTCCACAGGTCCGCCTAAGAAGATGATGCGTTCCCGTAAAAGCCGTGAATAGATATCATAAGCTCTTTCCCCAAACTGGGATTTTTCTATAACGGTTGGTATTATCATATTTGCATGATATATCAAATTGGAATTTTTTTCAAGTTTTTTCTTTTATTAAATAAAATTGCAATGGGTAAAGATATAGTTATAATGAATAGTATGGAAAATTCGTCAGGTTACAATGCCGCAGAGAGCCTGAATGAAACAATAGAAATTCTGGGTCCAGATGAGTGGCAGGAATACAAAGCAATACGATTGAAAGCTTTTAAAACTGACCCGACGTCTTTTGGAGAGTCGCATGAGAGAGAGGAGAAAAAATCAGAAAATGAACTAAGAGCTCTGCTTTCGGATTCCAATTACAAAACTTATGTTGCAAAAATTGGAGACAGAGTTGGGGCTATGGTTTCATACAATCTTTTTGCGCCGCAGCATGTGGAACACACCGCCATGATTTCTTCCGTTTTTACGGATCCTGAATTCCGCCGAAAGGGATTAGGCGAAAGATTAATGAAACGAGTGTTGAGTGACCTGCATAACAATCAAAAAACTTCGAGAGTTAGACTCAGTGTCGGTACTGAGCATGTGCCAGCAAGAGAAATGTATAAGAAATTAGGTTTTACTGAATATGGAGTAGCCAAGAGAGAGATGAAAGTTGGCGGGAAATATTACGATCAAGTTCACATGGAACTCTTTTTTGAGGATATGCTTTAGGAAATTTAATAATTCTTTTTCGCCACAGCTTTTTCCGGGTACGGATTTTCTGAAGCTTAGAAAATCCTGAAGTTTGCTTGCCGCCGCTCGCAAAACCCCCTCCAAAAGCTATGCCTCAACGAGTTTTATATCAGGAAAAGGCTCATTACTGATTTTCCATAAACTGAAATATTTTTTCATTGGTGAGCACATTTTCAGCATGCATTCTTGCGCGTTCGGGGTCTGCGTCTTTATAGTGTTCCAATATCGTTTTGATTTCTTTAGCCACTTGCTCCTCATCCGCAACAATTTTTTCTATTTTTGCGATTTCGTTCAAA
>DATHJV010000061.1:0-2931 GCA_035489645.1 Minisyncoccota bacterium
CTTCACTCTTCGCTTGTAAAAAAACGATGTCACTTTTGAAATCCTGAAGAGCCAGGAAATTCTGGGGTAAACTTTGAGGTTCTGATGGGGCCAAGGTAGTCCAATCCAAGTAGTTGAGAGAGACACCGTAAAATCCGGTGACCCCGGGGTCAACATAAGCTGTAAACTGGAATGTTTCCGTGTCTCCCTCAAGAATTCTATAGTAAGCGGGAGTAATTTCCGCTAAAGAATCGACTGTAGCAGACACATCGCTTGGAGACCCGATTGAATTATCACTTACGTGCCAGTTAAAGCCGGAACCTAATTCTGGATTATGTGATGAGTAGGTCAAGCCGCGTAACAGATAGATATCACCGCCGACTGCGGTAATTCTGAATCGAATGCCAAAAATTCCTCTATTAATTTGAGGGATATTCGGGCCGCCGATTACAATTGCTGAACTAGCAATGAACTCTACCTGTAGTGTACCTTGAGAAAACACCGTCGTTGTGGCAGTGAGAAATAAGGCGAGAGGAATCAGAATCTTCATTTTATTTATTTACTGACTTTTTTTGTTTATTGATTTGTCAAAGAGATGCCGGCGCACAAGCGACAGTATCCGGACCTTGGTCCTGACAAATCACTTTTTGATTAACAATAGCACACTCTGTCTAAAAGTCAAGGTGCAATCCAGCTCATTTTTGTGTCATAATTATGAGGTATTTCTGGATTTTTTATCTTTTACCATTCACAAAATTTATTGTCGAAATGCGAAAGCGAAATATTTTAAATTCTCCGCGGCTTATGCAACTGCGAAAGCAAAGACAGAGAATTTTTCAAAGCAGAATATTTTTACGACTTGGAATGTTTTTGGTCATTTTTTTCGGACTGGCTTTTCTCGCGCGTCTTCCCGGTTTAAATATCGCAGATGTGGAGATAGTAGGAAATAAAGTAGTAGATAGTGAAACAATTAAGACAACTGTAAAGAATGAAATTTACGGGAACTATTTATGGTTTTTTCCGAAGACAGACATATTTTTCTTCCCAAAGAACAGTATCATTGAAGCGTTAAATAATAGAATTCCAAGGCTAGATGGCATAAATCTCACCGTTAAAGACAATAAAATTCTGGAGATATCTGTTTCCGAGCGAGAGGCAAAATACCTTTGGTGCGGAGCGACTCCGGTCGAATTAAAAAGTGATAGCAAGCCTAAATGTTATTTTTTGGATAAAAATGGATATATTTTTGATGAAGCTCCATATTTCTCGGGAGATGTCTATTTTACATTTTATGGGGCGATTGATTTTAAGGAAGATGTTCCGCTCGGATTAAATTTTTTGCCAGCGAATTTTGGTAAATTAGTTACTTTGATAGAGATGTTGCAGAGTATGAAACTCGTACCTGTCGCATTATATCTGCAAGAAAACGGGGATATCAAAATATTTTTATCTGGGAAGTCAACACTCTCAGGACCGGATCTAATATTTAGGCTCGATTCCGATTTATCTGCGATAGTAGAAAATTTAGAAACTGCACTCACCACTGAACCCCTGCAGTCAAATTTTAAGAAAAAATATTCTTCTCTCGAATATATTGATTTGAGGTATGGAAATAAAGTATATTACAGATTCCGTTGATATTTATTTCGTCATATGTTTTTTAGGGTACGGTTTTTTTTAAGCTTAAAAAATCCTGAAGTTTTCGCCCCGTCGAGCTCAAAACCCCCTAAAAAACATATGCCTTCAATAAATTTGTGAGCAATTTCTGGAAAAAAATTAAAAAACCGATTTTGTGTCTGGCTCCGATGGCCGATGTGACAGACTGCGCCTACAGACAAATAATTGCCAAGTATGGCAAACCCGATATTTTTTTTACTGAATTTGTATCGGCCGACGGACTTTGCTCGGCCGGCAAAGATAAATTGTTAATTGACTTCATTTATGGAGAAAGCGAGAGGCCGATAGTAGCGCAAATATTCGGCTCGAATATTAATAATATCAGGAAAGCATCAGCGCTCTGCAAAGCGCTTCATTTTGACGGGATAGATATAAATATGGGCTGTCCGGATAAATCGGTGGAGAAACAACTCTCCGGCGCTGCTATGATAAAAAATCCTAAACTTGCGCGAGAGGTAATCAGGGCGGCCAAAGAAGGCGGGGGAGGATTACCCGTTTCAGTCAAAACTCGCATTGGCTATAATAAAAATGAGATCGAAACCTGGATTCCGGAACTTTTAAAAGAAGACTTAGCGGCTCTCACATTGCATTTGCGCACTCGCAAGGAAATGTCTGATGTCCCCGCGCACTGGGAGGTGATGAAAAGGATTATAGAAATCCGAGACCAAATGAAAGTAAAAACACTAATTCTGGGAAATGGTGATGTACAAAATATCATAGAGGCAAAACAAAAAATAAAGAAAACTGGCTGTGATGGAGTGATGTTGGGCAGGGCAATTTTTGGGAACGCGTGGTTGTTTGAAAAACGAAGTCCCTTCTCATTTTCTGCTCCCGAGGGTCCCGCTTTGAGCCCGCAGCGCCCTAAGAAGGGCGCAGGGACTGAAAATGAGAAGGGACAAAGTTTTGCTCATACTAACACTGGCTCAATTCCTGTCACAGATAAACTTCGGGTCATGGTTGAACACACTAAACTTTATGAAAAAATGCTGGGTAAACACAAAAATTTCGCAATTATGAAGAAACATTTCAAAGCGTATGTAAATGGCTTTGAGGGTGCCAAAGAACTACGCGTAAAATTAATGGACACCGATAATGCCTCGCAGGTTGAAAAAAAAGTCAATGATTTTCTTAGCCAGATTTGATATACTGAGTCAATGCATGACTTAGCCTTATACCGCAAATACCGTCCAAAAAGCTTCTCCGAGGTCTTAGGACAGGATCATATTGTAAAGGTCTTAGAGAGCTCCGTAGAGACAAATAAGGTCTCTCACGCTT
>DATHJV010000062.1:0-5745 GCA_035489645.1 Minisyncoccota bacterium
TTTTTTGTTTTTCCGATAACGCCAGTTGGCTGATAGCCATAGGGGAGGCAATAACATCTATCGTTTCCACTCCCGCCTGCGCGATAACCTCTATTAAATCTTCCAAATGCAAGATAGAATAGGTAATAAAAAAAGCTTTTACCTCCAGCTTGGTTCCGCGCATACCTTCCAGTCTCCCCAGCACTTCCTTTCCGTCCAGTCGGGAAGAGATATGAAATACCTGAATAATCTTTTTGTTGCTTAAATTCAAATTATCTTCACAGTCTTGCAACGCCTTATTTACGTCCAAATTTGTCACCTCACCATCAGCTTTAGAAATAATTATCCCCCCGGAGCACAAATCTCCGCGTAAGCTAACACCTCCCACCGAAACAAATGCGCGTTTTATTTTTATTCCGGAAAATTTTTCAGCCATGGCTACAGCATTCCTGATTGAAACGACGGCCTCCTTAGGATTGACGACGTAGCCGTGCCGTACGCCCTTTGTTTCGCTTTCACCCACGCCAACAATTTTAGGATTTTTTTCTCCTTTTATGAACTCTCCGACTATGACCCTCGTCGACGAGGACCCTACGTCTATTCCAACCGTTATGTTCCTTATCATATTTCTCCCAATAAAAATTTTCTGCTACCTCCATTGTACTACTATGCTTCATTCCTTTCAAATGAAGCATTCCGTGGATAACTAATTGCCCGAGCCATTCGCTGTAAGTTTTATTAAAATTTTCGGCCTCAATTTTTATTACATTAGGGCAAAGTACGAGCTCTCCAAAGCCCTGACGCAAGGAGAAAGAGAGCACGTTGGTTGCCCTGTTTTTTTTCCTGTATTTTTTATTTATTTCCCTTGATTTGTGAACATCAACAAAGGCGACCGAAAGAGAATAGTCAATGCCAAGAATTTCGTTTTTTATGCTTTCTATTTTATTTGCAAAACGCATACTTTACTTCGTCACCATTCGCCCAAGTTTTTTTAGTTTCTCAATTTCAATTCTTCTAGCCAGCCTGCGCAGTGCACTTTTTTTTATTTTTAGCCGAGATTCCTTCCGAACATTATAACGAGCCCCTTTTACTTTGCGGATTATTCCCGACTCCTGAATTCTTCGCGAAAAACGACGCAAAATGCTCGAATTATTTTCGTTCGGGTTTTTTCTCACCTCGATTACAGTATTTGCCATATGCGGACAGACTATCATATAAATATTATTACGACAAGCTGGGGCCCGTGGCAGTGTACTCGCTGACAGAGCGTCCGAGCGACGTCGTATCAAAGGGTTTAACCGTAAGGCTCTGCCGTATTACTTGGGTGCGGGGCTTGACCTACGGTTAATGCCCTTTATTTTGCAAAGTATCATTGACCTACACGTATAAAAATGATAAATTGATAGCATGAATTCTAGCGATGACTACATAACTAAAGAAAAAAGGCTCGAGCTCCAAGCTGAATTGGAAGATTTAAAGGGACCCAAAAGAAAAGAAATTTTAGCTGCTTTGGAATATGCCAAATCATTGGGTGACTTGTCCGAAAATGCAGAATACCACCAAACACGCGAAGATCAGGGCAAGCTGGAAGAGCGAATCGTTAAAATTGAAAATATTTTAAAATCTTCACAAACTTTTTCTCGGCACGGGGGAGATGTGATTGAGGTGGGTTCAAAAGTAGTCGCTCAAAAAGACGGAGTTAAGAAAGATATCATTTATAGAATAGTAGGGTCGGAGGAGGCAAATATGGCTGACGGCAAAATCTCCAACAAGTCCCCGATGGGTGTCGCATTTTTGGGGAAAAAGAAAGGCGATAATGTTTCTTTTATGACTCCGGGCGGAGAGGTTACTTATAAAATTCTTAGCGTATCATAATCTCCATCTCTTTTTTAAAATGTCTTCAATCGACGAAATTAGGAATACCAGAATAAAAAAACTTGAACTCTTGAGGAAGGGGGGCGTAAATCCATACCCAGTAGAATCGAAGAGGGAAATTTCTTTAAAAGAAGCGATTGAGAATTTTTCCCAACTGGAAAAAACTAAAGATGAAAAATGGATTGCGGGCAGAATCATGTCTATCCGCGGACAAGGCGCGATCGTTTTTATAACATTAAACGATGGTACGGCCAGTTTTCAAGGTTTGCTAAAAAAAGACATTCTCTCCGGCAATACGTTTGATTTTTTTGGCGAAACGGTTGACATCGGGGATTTCATAGATATCCGGGGCAGTTTTTTTATGACTAAAAGAGGGGAGAAGACGATAGAAGTGAAAGATTGGCGAATGCTAGCGAAGAGCCTTCGACCATTGCCTGAGAAGTGGCATGGTTTGCAAGATGTGGAGGAGCGATTTCGGAAGCGTTATTTGGACACTCTAATGAACGAGGAGGTAAAAAAAAGACTAATCTTGCGTTCAAAGGCAATCAGTCTGGTGCGTAAATTTTATAACGATGATGGCTATATAGAAGTAGAAACTCCCAGACTGCAGACTGTTGCAGGTGGCGCTACTGCTAAGCCTTTTATTACTCATCACAATGCGCTCAATGTGGACTTCTTCCTGACGATTGCTCAAGAATTATATTTAAAGATGCTTTTGGTCGGAGGTTTTACAAAAGTATATGAAATTGGGAGGAAATTTAGAAATGAAGGAATTGACAGCACTCACAATCCCGAATTCACCATGCTTGAATCTCAAGAAGTGTATGGGGATGCGAAAACACAGCGAGGCTTTATTGAAAAATTATTTAAATTTTTGATTGTCGAAATTTTTGGTCAGGAGCAAGTAGTTATAAACGAAGTTGCGCTGGATTTTTCTAAAAGTTTTGAAGTAGTCACTTTTTACGATTTAATAAAAAAATATACAATTATTCAAGATCCGGAAAAGGTGACTCAAAAAGATCTGGCAATCTATGCAGAAAAAAATGGAATAAAAGTCGAATCAGACGAATCAATAGAAAATATGATGGATTCACTCTACAAGAAACTTTGTCGACCGAATTTAGTCCAGCCGACATTTATCATAGACTATCCCGTGGCCCTTAATCCTTTTGCTAAGAGAAAAGAAGATAAACCATCTTTAACGGATCGTTTCCAGCTAGTTATCTCTGGCATTGAACTGGTAAATGCTTTTTCTGAATTGAACGACCCAATTGATCAAAAAGAACGCTATCTTGAACAAGATATAAAAGGTGAGAAGGGCGAACAGGAAATTTCTCCTACCGATACTGCATACCTCGAAGCCATGGAATACGGTATGCCTCCAAATGGCGGTATTGGCATTGGCATAGACAGGCTCATTATGTTTTTGTCAGGAGCAAAAAATATCAAGGAAGTTATTCTTTTCCCTACGCTCAAACCTAAGAGTCAAGAATAAAATATTCTCTCTAAAAAAGAAAAGCCCCAAGAAATCTTGAGAGACTCCCGGGACGCCCTATTGGCGTTTTTTTACGCCTATATAAAGTAAAAAAAGTTTAAAGATCAAAAGAAAGAGCAAACTAAACTCTCCTCCCACCACGCCACACCCATTAGTGACGCGGCAGGAGGAGCTGTTCTTGGGTGAACATGGCCGAGGCATAGCTTCCGAGTTACGCCCAGCACCTGCTAATCATAAAACTTAAAGATTCTAAAGTCACATAAAGTTATCCACAGATGGGCTTTGTGTTATCTCATATTAGGACTATAATGATGCGAGGTGGGAAAAAGTGGGAAATTCTTGGCGAGTGAAAGGAGCCTTACAATTTGGGAATCCAGCCCTAGTTTTAAAACTGACATTATTAAAAAGTTAAAAATTTGCGGGCAACGAACTTTAAGTTAGTGTTCAAGTTAATTATTAAAACTGGAGCTGGATGACGATTAATATAGTCGCTTTGCTCCTTACAAATCAGCCATGTTGATAGGAGAATATATTCATACGATAGATGAAAAGAACAGAGTTTCAATGCCGGCAAAGTTTCGCAAGGAGCTCGGCAAGAAAATTATTATTACCCCGGGATTAGGCCAATGCTTGTTCATTTTTACAAATAAAGAATGGGAAAAAGTCAGCATGAAACTTTCTGACTCGAGTAATGACTTATCTTTCCTGAAAGCCGACCAGAGAAGTTTTAACCGATATATGTTCGGGAGAGCCACGGAGGTGGAAATCGATTCAATTGGCAGAATGTTAATTCCGGAATACCTCAAAGAAAGAATTGGCTTGAAAAATACAGCGGCTATTATCGGAGTCAAAGACAGGGTGGAGGTGTGGAGTGAGCGCGTCTGGTCGGAGCAAAAAGAAGTCGTGGAAAAGCAAGCGGAACATTTGGCGGAAAAGCTTGCAAGCGATAAATAGATGAGTGTGCACAGGACAGTTCTTTTAAAAGAAGCTATAGAGGGAATACTACCTAAAGAGAAGGCGATTGTGGGCAAACAAGTGATTGTGGATGCCACCTTCGGAGGCGGAGGACATAGTTTGGAGATTTTCCAAAGATATCCAGGCATAAAAATAATTGCTTTAGATCAAGACAAAGGCGTTTTCCAAAAAGCCAAAGATAAATTCAAAGGTTTAAACTGCGATATTTCTTTTGTAAATGAGAACTTTAAAAATCTGGATAAAGTCTTAAAGAATGAAAATATTAGGCAAGTTGATGGAATTATTTTTGATTTAGGTTTGAGTTCCGATCAGTTGGAGAATTCTGGACGAGGATTTTCATTTATGAAAGATGAGCCTTTGCTCATGACGATGAAGGAAAATCCTCTTCCGGAGGAAATTACGGCTAAAGAGGTCGTAAATACTTGGGCAGAACTGAGTCTAGCCAATATTATTTACGGATATGGCGAGGAGCGGCAAGCCCGCAGAATCGCCAAGGCAATAGTGGAGTTTAGAAAAAAGCAAGAGATTAAAACCACTTTTGATTTGGTAAAAATTATAGAGCAAGCAATTCCGGCGAAGTTTCGCAAAGGAAGGATTCACTACGCGACAAAAACTTTTCAGGCAATACGGATAGCTGTCAACGATGAATTGGGAGCGCTCAGCGAGGGACTTCGTGAAGGGTTTAAGTTTCTCAAAGTTGGCGGAAGGATGTCAGTGATATCTTTTCATAGCTTAGAGGACAGGATAGTAAAGAGATTTTATGCCGGAGTCGGCGGATCCGGAAAAAGTGGAAAAGAGAAGAAAGTTGCTAATATTATTACCAAAAAGCCAATCACGGCGTCGATCGAAGAAATAAAAAATAATCGGAGAGGGAGAAGCGCCAAGTTAAGAATTTTAGAAAAAATCGCATGAAACAAATGAGTTTAAAATTAAATATGTATGTGAGGGGAATCAGCGTTATAAACAATAACGTTGAAGGGTTTATATTGAATATAATTTTTTGGTCTTTTGGAACGCTGGGGCTTCTCTATGTCATATTTTTGGGAATTATGGTAAAAAATATCGTGGAGCGTCAAAGTCTGGAGGTTAGCGCGCAGGCGCTTTCGAATGAAGTTCGAAATTTGGAAGTTTCTTATTTATCTATGACAAATGCTATTGACCTGAATCTTTCATATTCTATGGGGTTTAAAAAAACTACTACGACTTTTGCTTCACGCAAAGCTTTCGGTCTTGTTCCCGCGGGTGAGCCAACGGGTTCCATAAAAATAGTTCCAAATGACCTATAGTTTTATTGGGAGATCCAGAATTACACTTTTCTTTCTGATTTTGTTTTTTTTAGGTTTAGCCATGAAGCTTTTTTTAGTGCAAGTGGTGCATGGCGAAGCATACTCGCAATCGGCGGATCGTCAATATGTCACTCA
>DATHJV010000063.1:0-4207 GCA_035489645.1 Minisyncoccota bacterium
AGAGCTGCCCTTGATGATAACCTTCTGTCCTATTTTCATTTTATCCAAATCTCCAAAAGCGGGCACGGTAAAGGCGAGCTTATCCGTTTCAATGACCGGATCCCCTATTTTTAAAAATGAAAAACCGGCAGAGTTTTTCGAAATGAAATCCGCCTTAAATTTTCCGCTGTCGTTTTTAACATAATAAACTCCTTTATCGGGTACCAGATTGCCATCAGCGACTATGATGCCGTCAGTAGAAATTGCAAATCCATTGCCGGCCGAAACTTCAGACGTTTTGAATTCAGCGTCCACCCCTTCTTTGGTTATGGCAAAGAACGCCGATTTATTTTTTGCTATAGCATCCACCACTAAATCTTCTTCTTTCACTACTACCGTCTGCGTGACCGTTTTGCCTTCCACCTGCTGAATCTTTTCAATCGTCTGCTGGACCACCCGATTGACCGGCTCCGTAAAAGTCGCCGGCGCCTGCTGCATTAAGGTCACAGTAGTGATGCCGGTAGCAATAGAAGTAATGAACGATAGCAAAACTGCTAAAAGTAAGAGTTGAGGTTTATTTAAGTCTTTAATATCCACAGACTAACTATACCCCCGCACTAATACAAAGTCAAAAAAGGATTAAGCGGGAGTGGGGATATACCACTTTTTCAGCTT
This sequence comes from Minisyncoccota bacterium, assembly GCA_035489645.1. Taxonomy (GTDB): domain Bacteria; phylum Patescibacteriota; class Minisyncoccia; order Phycocordibacterales; family UBA9973; genus UBA9973. Next base: position 655 of record DATHJV010000063.1, read on the forward strand.
AGTTAAAATTTCGGATAGAGCTTTGATTGTGTAATCGATATCCTTTTTGTTAGTCTGCCTGCCCAATGAAAATCGCAGAGAACCATCCGTTTCTTTTATATTTTTATTAATCGCTTTTATCACATAAGAAACTTTTCCGTCTCCGGCTTTGCAGGCGCTTTTGGCCGAAGCCATTATTCCCAGCGCGGAGAGCTCGATAACTAAAAGTTCGCTCGGGATATTCGGAATTGTGATATTTATATTGTTCGGCAATCTATTTTTTAAATCGCCGTTAACAACTATTCTGGTATTCTCAAGAATATCAGAATGGTTTAATTTGTGGAAAAAATAGTCGCGGAGTTTAGTTAATTTTTTTGCTTCTTGATCTTTTATTTTTTGGACTAATTGCAACGCAGCGGAAAATTTCAGAATCTCGGGTAAATTTTCCGTTCCGGGACGCAATCCCATTTCTTGGTCTCCCCCGCCGAATATATTAGTAAGTGACACAGACTTCTTTTTGTAAAGCACTCCAACTCTGCCTGCACCTTCTATCTTCGAACCGGAGATCGAAAGCAAATCTATCCCGAGCTGATTCACATTTAAATCTAAATAATTTGCCGCCTGCACAGCATCAGTATGAAAAAAAGGCAAAAGTCCCTTTTGACTTTTTTTATAATGTCTTATTTCCTTTGCGATTTCTTTTATCGGCTGAATAGTCCCGATTTCGTTATTCGCGTAGTGGACAGACACCAGTACCGTGTTTTTTTTGATTTCTTTTCTTATTTTTTTAGGATCCACAATTCCATTTGCCTCGATTTTAACTATCGAAATTTGTGCGAGCTTCCGATCTCTCAACATTTGAAAAGTTTCAAGAACCGACGGATGCTCTATGTTCGTGGTTATGATGTGCGGCAGTCCCCTCCCTCGCCGCGCGAAAACGACTCCCTGGATCGCAAGATTATTGCTCTCTGTACCGCCACTCGTAAAAATAATTTCTTCAGGTCTCGCACCCAAAATTACTGCAACAACACTGCGAGCATTTTGCAGTTGTTTCTTTGCTTTAACGCCTTCATCGTGAACAGAACTGGGATTTGCCTTTACGGATGCCGCATAGTCCAGATATATATATTTTTTGCTATTTCTTGTTGATTTTGGCATAAAAGTAGTATATATTATCCACTTATGGACATAAAGCTCGACAATATTTTTTTTCTGGCTTTTTTTATTTTAACCGGAATCAGTATTATAATCGGCGCTTTTTGGATTATCATGACAGAGAAGCGCTTGAAAAGATTTTTTCTCGGGAAAAAAGCGAAAGATCTGGAAGACATTATCACAATTTCCGGCCGAGATATTGAAAATTTAAAAAAGGCCAAAGATGATATGCAGAAAGATATCTTGACGATAAATTCAAAACTAAAAAAAAGCATCCGCGGACTGGAAGTCGTGCGTTTCAATCCATTTTCCGATCAAGGCAGTAATCAAAGTTTTGCAATTGGAATGCTCGATGAGGAAGGAGATGGCGTAGTATTTTCAAGTTTATATTCCCGCGAGCGAATGAGCGTTTTTGCCAAGCCAATCAAAAATAATAGGTCCGAATATGAACTCTCGGCTGAAGAAAAAGAAGCGCTCATAGGAGCAAAAGTTAGATAAAGAAGCGCCAAAAAATATGAAAACAGAACACGCAAAAAAAGAAACGCCGCGCCCGCCAGTTGTAGTAGTTATGGGTCACATTGATCATGGCAAATCAAGTCTTTTGGATTACATCCGGAAAACAAATACCACCCTAAATGAAGCCGGGGGGATAACGCAAAATATTTCAGCTTATGAAGTAATACACAAGGATGAATACGGCGTGGATAGGAAAATAACTTTTTTGGATACGCCCGGGCATGAAGCTTTTTCAAAAATGCGCGAGCGCGGGGCGGCTATTGCCGATGTTGCCATCTTAATTGTTTCAGCCGCCGAAGGTGTACAGCCGCAGACAATTGAAGCCTGGAAAACAATTGTCGAGATGAAGCTCCCCTCCATCGTAGCAATAAATAAGATAGATCTGGGAAACGCTAATATTGAAAAAACTAAAAAGGAATTGGCTGAAAATGAAATATATCTGGAAAATTACGGAGGTAAAATTCCGTGCGCGGAGATTTCCGCAAAAGTCGGCACCGGCGTGGACACTTTGCTGTCGTTAATTTTAATTTTATCTGATATGGAAAATTTTGCCGGAAATACAGAGGAGGATGCCTCCGGCTTCGTGATCGAAGCGGATCTTGATGCAAAGCGCGGGATTCAAGCAACTTTGATTATAAAAAAGGGATTTCTGCAAAAGGGAATGTTTGTGGTTGTAGAAGATGCCATAGTTTCTACGCGCACAATACAAAATTTCAAAGGAGAGATGATTGAGAGCGCGAGCGCCTCTTCACCGATACGACTCTCCGGCTTCAATAAAATACCAAAAGTTGGAGCTCCGTTTAAAACTTTTAAAAATAAAAAGGATGCAGAGAAATACAGAGATGAATGGGAGAAAACCGGGGCGTCCAAAGAAAAAAATAGAGAGGTTGGGGTCGCGACCTCTTCGAAACAAGAGAGTACCCCAAAAATAATCCCGATATTTCTAAAAACCGATGTAGCCGGCTCACTAGAAGCCATAGAAAAAGAAATCGCCAAAATAAAAAGCTTGGGCACAAACGAATTGGAGGGCGGACGAGCAGAGTTTAAAATTGTCAGTCGGGGGGTAGGACCGATTTCAGAATCAGAGATTAAAAATATATCAAATAGTGAAAATGCAATAGTTATAGGATTTAATGTAAAAGCTGATAAAAGCGCTGTTGAAATCGCAAAAAAAAGAGGAATAACGATTTCTTTTTTTGATGTTATTTATAAATTAAAAGAGTGGCTAGAAGCGCAGATGGAGGAGAAGAGACCCCGAATCGAAACGATCGAAACCTCCGGGCGCGCGAAAATTATCAGAGCTTTCAGCCGCACCAAAGAACGCCAGATAATCGGCGGAAAAGTAATCACAGGAGAGATGCTCATCAATGGAACGGTCAAGATCCTGCGCCGGGAATTTGAAATAGGGCGCGGAAAAATCGTAAATCTAGAGAAAGGCAAGATAAAAACTAGCTCCGTGCCGCAAGGAGCTGAATTCGGCATGATGATTGAATCAAAAATCGAGATTGCGCCGGGAGATATTATAGAACTATTTTCAATTGTCCAGAAATAATGACTCAAAGAACTGAAAGGGTGGCAAATTATATTAAAGAACTCGCGGCGGAGTTTTTAGGTCGCGTTAATGACAGAACTTCACTCGTTACGGTCACCTCGGCCACTTGCTCGAGCGACTTGAAACGCGCTACTATATACATGACCGTATTCCCTCCGGAGAAAGAAAAACCAGCACTCCAATTTGCGAAGCGTAAAAGAGGAGAATTGCGCGAATATTTAAAAAAAAATCTGACTGCCAAAAATATTCCTTTTATCGATATCGCTATCGACCTGGGAGAAAAACACCGGCAAAAAATTGACGAACTGCTTCGGAATAGTTGATAGCACATAGCTTATGGGTTATAGTAAT
>DATHJV010000064.1:0-4078 GCA_035489645.1 Minisyncoccota bacterium
ATTTTTTTAATCATTTTTTTTCCATCTTAACACTTCTAAAAATTAATCGCAAAAACAAGGACTCGAAATACTCGCTATTGGACAGATTGATTTTTATATTTATCCGCCGGTTTAGAGACGATAACGTCACCTAAAAAATCCAAAAACTGAGGACGCCGCTCTTCCATATCAACTTCCCGCATATGCCAAACGGCATGGCACTCGGGAGTGTATTCATAGTGACCTCGGACTTCCCTGTCTTTGAACACTCGCAAATGATATTGCATTTCAAAATTCTCGACGTACCTCAGACTCACTAGCTCCCCCTCCTCCCTCCAGGCGACGAAATGATTGCCGAACCCCTGTTCAACCAGACGGGATATGAATTCTTGAAGCGAGAGATGGTCGGCAACAAAACCAAGGAAAAAATCTTGCCGACCTTCATGTTTGACAATGCCAAGAGAAGTGAGTGCGTCACGCACCCGAGAGTGATAGGGTGTATAAAAACCCCAGAAGACATATTTAGCATACCTCGCAAGGGTTACAGGGCGTACCATTTTCGAGGCGGGTAAAGTCTTAACCCACGCTTCCACATAACTTGCATCTTCTAAATTCATAAAGTCAATGTCTGCGTAATCAATTATACATCCTTTTGAAATTATTGGAATACTTTATCCACAGATAAATTTTTTTTGCTTATTTGATGAAGCGGTTAATATTTCTTGCTCAGGGCGCAGAAAATTATACCAGTCCAGATAGAAATTAAGCCAAAAAGGAGTATGAGGATTGAAAATACGTAGGTTATGATTCCGAGATTCAATGCGGTGATTAATGTTGTCGCTGTCAGCCAAATAGCTCGAGCATCGTTTGATACCATCACCGGGGCACCGCTTTGGTCTAAGACAGGATTGCCGTTAGCATCAATTTTGGGAATCTTTGATGGCATCTCAGAATATGTCTTATCTCCAGTTGTGTGAAGAGTGTGAGTTCTAATAATATCTGCCTGCGCCTTGAGCGAGAGTGGACCGCGAACCGGAACACCCGGAATAGAGGCATCGTCGGGAGTGGTAATATTTTCCCGCGCGACATTGCTGTAGGTAAAAACGATGCCCCATATTCCACCCGCTACTATGATAATTCCAGCGACAATTGCTAAGAGCGACGAAACCATAAGTAATTTTTTCATACTATAATTGTAGCAAAATTATTTATAAAGTTCTAACTCGCATGAAACCAAAAGCCCCCGTATTTAACGAAGGGCCTTGGCTCTCTCAGCTCATCCTTCTAGCGAAGAGGAAACACCTTTTTTTACATAATTTTTGTTTCTAATTCGAGTTCATAACTCTCGATATACGCGAAACATTAAGTGAATATTGGAGTTCCTCCTCAAGGGATAGCTTACCTTAATTATCTCTCAATATGATCAATAGTCAAGAGCATAAAGGCTCAAATCTATGAACAACCTGTGCATTAATAGTTCATAACTGCGCGAATTCTGTGGAAATCTTTTATGCGGCGATTTTTTAGACAAATCTATGAACAAAATTAGCGCCAGTGGCTGATAATTTTGATCTTTATGGTAAACTTTTTGTCAACAAATTGCACAAATTATGAAAACAAAACTTTTACAGATTATGGCATCGGGCGCGACCGATGAGCAAAAAGCTCGAGAAATCATCTCCTTAGCGGAGTTACAAGACAGACCGAAGCGTGATGATCCAGACTCGGGAAGAATTGGTGGCATTCCGTAGCGTGCTGAAAATTCAGTCGGACTGTGATCCTTCGGAGGTCACTATTCCTCCGAAACTCTCTTGGTTTCTCGCTCTTGAGTTGGAGCGCAGGGCTCAAGCGTTTGCGAGAGCAGATACAAAAGAAATTTTCTCTCTCCATATCTCATGATCGATGCTCGTTTAGGTATAGTGGTGACTTCCTTTAAGCATCGTCCAAAACAGGGCAACTTCGGTTGCCCAGTTTTAACATTGATGCGGCTTGCTAAAATTGTTATACTTGGGTTTTTATGATAAATGAGATAATTACGCTTATTGCTAATGTTGCGCTCGCGCTGTCGTTCGTGGTGGCGCTTGTATTTGGCATAGCCCAGGTTAAGGCGGCAGCCCGCGACCGTCGTGAACGCCTGACATTAGATACGCTGCGCAATTTCCAAACTCGCGAATTTGCCGAATTGATACATTACGTGGCTGTGCATAAAGTGCCCGCAAGCGGGGAAGAATTGCGCACTCTCCCCGAGGAGGATCAGGTTACTTTTATTCAGTTGGCTCAGCAAATGGAATCGCTCGGTTTGCTCGTGGCGGAGGGACTCATTGACATTGACCTCGTGGATAAAACGCTCGGCTCATTTGTCACGACCGCCTGGGATAAATACAAAGTGATGTTTCTGGACATGCGCAAAAACGATCCGTTTCTCAGCGAGTATTTCGAATGGTTGGCGAAGCGGATCGAGATACGAATGCGGGATAATCCTCGGGAGCCATTTTATAAGATTCAACCTCCGGTCTAAAAAGAGAAACCGCCGAAGCAGTTCTCATGCTTGGCGGTAGTTTTTTTTGGTTTTCCAACCAGGAGAAATATCTCATTGTCTTTTCAATTCAAGGTTTTCTCCATGCAAGAGGACCGACGACGGTTCCGATCCCTTGGATTCTTTCGGAAGATACTTTTTGTACCTCATTCTTCATATTTTCCCAAAGTGGGGATGTTTCGTCCTGAACAGTAATGAGGACATAAAGATTGTCTTCCTCGTCGATGAACCCGCTACCGCTTTCACCTTCAACGAAAAAGCCATTTATGCAAACTCCGAGGGCTTTGCCATGCTCAGATTCCATGGGTGCACCGACGACGTTGTACCATTTTCCAGTTGCAACCGATCTGAGACGTGACATTTTTTTTCCTGATATCAATTTCACATGGTCAGCGGTACCTACGTACCCCCTACCTCTCTTAGGAGAAGTATGGAAGTTTTTGATGATATTCGTGGATGTAGTTGTAAGAGTTGCGATTGCAATGTCGAAGCCATTGAAATCTTTGCTTGAGAAAATGACCTTGTCAAACAATTCAGTCACATGGTCATGCATTGGTCTAACAAAACGAACGCCGATTGGGCTATCATCCTCATTTGTATTAAACAAGTGTTCGGCAGTTATGATTTGACGCCCGCTTCCGATGCCGACCATATACGTGCCCGATCCGGTGAAATACAGTTTGTTGTCTTTTAGCCGGTAGATAAGAACTGGACTGTACTGAGCTGAAATATTATTGGCAGAAATTTTTTGCGCAACATAATTCTCTGCTTCAACGTTTGTCATGTGGTATCGCACAGGAACATTTCCAATGCGTGACTTCAAGCTATAAACATAATACCTGATTATAGATATCGTGATAATAGCCAGAGTAGCTAGCAGGAGCGTCGCAAAAAGACTTACTTTCCTGTGATTTTTTTTGATTTTTTTCAAGGTGCACCGTCCTTTCTTAGTTAATTGTTTACTAATTTCGAAAATCCAAAATTCTTAGTCTTAATATCACATTTTAAAATGGTCGTCAAATGACGCAAAGTGGGACAATATCGGTTTAAAAAGAGAAACCCGCCGATCGGATTTCTCCTGTTGGCGGGTCCTTTTTTTGTCACAAACTATTTTCCGATGATCCATCTATAGTACTCAACTTTGTCGTTCATCGAACTACTTTTCTGATCGATATAGGCAAAGCCGAGAGCCATGAGGTGTTGAGTACAGGCTGCGCCACGTACATCGTGCCCATTGTCCTGTATCTCGATTATCCTGTCCAGCTCAAGAAGTTCGTTTATAGGAACAGACACGACAAACTCTTCGGCATTAGAAACGGAGGCATATTTTTTTGCAATCTCAAGGATCTTTTGGGAGTAACGATTCTGGGTATTGAGATCGAATACCTTAGTCTCAAGTTCATGCATAGTGACTTCTTCTTCAAACCATTTCTGCGTGAAGTTTTGGAGTTTGCCACCGTCTTTGCGCAGATAGGCGTGCCCAAGTTCGTGCATGAGCACGCCTCTAAACAACGTATCGGGCCAAGACACTCCACCCATCATCACCGCATTCCAGTCTCCCCG
>DATHJV010000065.1:0-3455 GCA_035489645.1 Minisyncoccota bacterium
CTTCGCATGTCGGCCAGCCATAATTGGCTCCTTTTACACCTAAGTTTATTTCTTCAAAAGTATCTTGCCCCACATCATTGATGTGTAATTTTCCATTTGTCGGATCAAACGCAAAAGTAAATGGATTTCTCAAACCCAATGCCCAGATTTCCTTCTGGGCTCCCGCTTGATTGAAAAAAGGATTGTCAGTGGGAATGGAACCATCGGAATTGACCCGCAAAATTTTTCCGGAGAGAGAAGAGAAATCTTGAGAGCTGGTGTGTGTTGTTCCGCCGTCACCGACAGCCACATATAATTTTCCATCAGCGCCAAAATGAATCGCTCCTCCATTGTGATTGCCGGCATCGGAGGCAATATTATCAAGCAGAATAAGTTCACTGCCAGCTTGTACTACATCCCCATTGGTGCTGCTAGCCGTAAAGCGGCTGACTCTATTTTTTATTGGAGAAGTCGAGCGGGTGTAATAGAGATAGACAAACCTGTTGGCAGAAAAATTAGGATCAAAAGCTATGCCCAGCAAACCTCTTTCGCTATCTGTACTGACTGTGAGAGTTAAAAACGGTGTGGACAACAAGGCGCCATTTTTAATAACCCTCACCGAACCGCCTTGTTCCAGCACAAACAACCGGCCGTCTGGAGCAAATTCCATTGCGGTGGGAGTTGATATGTCCGACGCAAAAATACTCTCCGTAAAACCTTCCGGAGCCGCTTCTGAAAGTTGAGGAAAACCTGACAATAAAATAAGTAAGCCCGCAAAAATAACCGTTTTCTTAGAGTAGACAAAAATGTTTAATTTCCGTAAATTTTTCACAGCCGTATAGTACCATAAGTACGTCGGAAAACAAATAAAACAAGAAAGTAAAATATGTTATTATTGAAAAATGGAAGCAAGCAGGCCACAATTCATCCATCTTCACACCCATTCTCACTATTCTCTCTTGGACGGCCTTTCCAAACTTGAGAATTTGGTGGCACTCGCGAAGAAATTCAACATGCCGGCGATGGCTATCACCGACCACGGCAATATGTATGGCGCAATTGAATTTTATAAACTTGCTAAAAAGGAAGGAATCAAACCTATAATCGGAGTTGAAGCCTATATGACCGCCGGCAATCGTGCGGATCGTACAGCTGAAGCGGGTGGAAATAAGCGGTACTATCATCTTACCTTGCTAGCGAAAAATCTGGAGGGATATAAAAATTTAATGAAACTCGTCACGATCGCGAACTTGGAAGGACATTATTACAAACCGAGAATGGATAAAGAAATACTGCGCAAATATTCAAAAGGCGTCATTGCGCTCTCCGGATGCTTGGGCGGCGAATTATCGCAGAGCGTAGCCAACGGTAATCTGGCTAAAGCCGATGAACTCGTCAGAGAATATCGGGATATTTTCGGCACAGAAAATTATTTTATAGAAATTCAATGCCATCCATCAGTGGAAAATGATAAAGCCGTGCGCGAGGCATTGGTAAAACTGGCGAAAAAACACGGAATTCCGCTAGTCGCCACCCAAGATTCGCACTATCCGGAGAGCGGTGACCACGACGCGCATCATACGCTGCTGCAAATCAACACCCAGGGCGATGTGAAAGAAGGCACCAAGTTTGAATTTTCTGATGATGATTTTTCCTTTATTAATGCCGAGACAGCCGTAGAGGTTTTTAAAGACATCCCAGAAGCTGTGGAAAATACAATTAAAATAGCGGATATGTGCAATCTGGAACTGGAACTCGGTAAATGGGTCTTTCCTGATTTTCAACTTGAAGAAGGTATTACTTATGACGAAAAACTGCGTGAACTTACATATGCCGGTTTAAATAGAATAAAACTGAAAGAAACGCCCGAGATAAATGAGCGAGTCGAATATGAATTAAAAATTATAAAAGATAAAGGATATGCTCCATATTTCCTGGTAGTCGGCGACCTTCTGCGATATGCGAAGGAAAATGGGATTTTAACGACTATCAGGGGATCAGTGGCAGGATCGCTCGCCACTTATCTTCTAGGCATCACCAACGTCAATCCGATAGAATATAAATTACCCTTTGAGAGATTCTTAAATCCATTTCGTCCATCGCCGCCCGATATTGATATGGACTTCGCCGACAACCGCCGGGATGAAATGATCGAATACGTCAGAAAAAAGTACGGCGAAGACTTCGTTGCGCAAGTCGGAACTTTTGGGACGATGATGGCGCGCGGCGCAGTCAAAGACGTCGCTCGCGCGCTCGCATACCCTTATGCCGTAGGCGAAAGACTTTCTAAAATGATTCCGATGGGCTCGCAAGGTATGCCAATGACGATAGATAATGCTATGGAAATAGTGCCGGAATTAAAGGAGGCATATGAAAAAGAAAAGGATACAAAAAAAATAATAGACCTCGCCAAAAAGCTCGAGGGCTGTGTGCGGCACATTTCCGTGCACGCCGCCGGGGTTGTTATTTCTCCGGAGCCCTTGGTAGAATATGTCCCGCTCCAGTATGATCCGAGGGGAGAAAATAAAATAATTACTCAGTACGACATGTATAACATTGAGGAGGCAGGACTGCTGAAATTTGATTTCCTGGGTATCAGAAATTTGGCGATTTTAGCGGATGCAGTCAAAGCGGTTAAAAGATTTTACGATATTATTATAGACGTCGAGAACATTCCGCTCGATGATAAGAAAACTTTTGAACTGCTCGCCTCCGGCCAAACGGAAGGACTATTCCAATTAAATGGTTCCGGTATGACCAGATATTTGAAAGAATTAAAACCCACTTCTATTCATGACATAAACGCAATGGTAGCTCTTTATCGTCCGGGCCCCATGGAATCAATCCCGGACTATATCAAGAGAAAACACAATCCGAAGTTGGTGAAATATCTGGATCCGCGAATGAAAAAATTCTTGAGTGAGTCCTACGGCCTGATCGTCTACCAAGACGATCTTCTATTCTGCGCAATCGAGCTCGCCGGCTATAACTGGGAAGAAGCCGATAAATTCCGCAAGGCCGTCGGTAAAAAAATACCGAAAGAAATGGCGGCGCAGAGAGATAAATTCACGGAGGGTATAATCGGGAATGGGCAGACTCCGGAGTTTGCTGAAAAACTTTGGAAACTTTTCGAGCCTTTTCAAGCATATGGATTCAACAAGGCGCACGCGGCGTCCTACGGCAAAGTGGCTTATCAGACGGCTTACATGAAAGCAAATTATCCCGTCGAATATATGGCTGCAATACTCACGGCTGAAAGCGGGGATGTGGAAAAAATTTCTGAAATAATTGAAGAGTGTAAAAATATGAAGATTCCAGTTCTTCCTCCGCACATTAATGAAAGCTATGGGGGATTTACTTGCTTGCCCGCAGTGGCGGATAACGTAATAACTAATACTAATAAAAGCGCTAAGATAAGATTCGGATTCTATACGATTAAAAACCTGGGGACCGACATTGCCGACAGCATCGTATTC
>DATHJV010000066.1:0-2255 GCA_035489645.1 Minisyncoccota bacterium
CACAACATCAACCGGAAGGATCATGTCGCTCCGTATTTCTTGATTTGCGTTTTGGTTCGACTTGGACGAATTTTTCATCCCAGTACTAAGATGTTAAATTTTTATTTATAATGGTCATTTGTTTTTCTGATGTTATATTGAAAATTTAGTACGGGACGGGTCTAATAATTATTGGGATCCGAAAAACTATTATATCCTCTTACTAAATTATCTTTTAATGCGGATAAAGGTTTTAAATCGTTGCCCAGTTTGGCTTGCGTATCCGGATTGGTAAAATTCGCCCCTAACGAATAAATCCAAAGCAGAGCCAAAAAAATACCTGCAACAACAGTCAGAACATGTAAGAGATGTGTTCTGGTTTCTTCGCTCTGGCGTCTTAAATGATGAATAATTTTTTTCATATATATTTATAACTTTTCCGCACAAAGGCGGATTAGCCTAGGGCTGATAATACTACGACCTCTCCTTCCTTGCCATCTAAATCTTTTAATTTAACCGTCAATTTATCAGCCACCTCGGCTTTTTCTTCTCCAGTTTCTTTTAAGAATACTTTTAAATGCGCCGTATCATAATCCATCGGGATTATCATTTTGGGTTCAAGAGATGCGGAGAGCTTGGCAGCGGCCTTGGCATCGAGCAAGCCACCCCCTCCGATTGGGACAAAAAGGATATCGGGGCTATTTATTGCTTCGCTTGCTTCTTTGGAAATATCTCCTCCTGACAATGCTCCAAGAAATACAACATTAATACTGTCAATGGAAAACTTATAAATAGTGTTGATATATTTTTTATTGTCAATTAGCGCGTTGGATAAAATTCCCCTGATAAAAATTTCTTTGACTTCATAATCCCCCGGACCAGTTATGAGCATTGGGGCTCGCTCTCCGTGGGTAAGCTGATCGATACCATTATAATCATTGTGATTGGTGGTAACCAGGGCAATATCCGCGCCGAAATGAGCATTGATGCCGGTCTTGGAACTTTTACTGACGGGATTAAAAGCGAGAACGGTTTCCCCGAGCTGGACCTTGAAAAACTGCTTGCCGTAATATGTTATTATCATTGTCTGTATTATAGCAAAAAGAGAGGAGCAGAGCAAAAAATTTATCTTTATTCTGTCCGAAGGTATTTGCCACATGATAATCCATATAGCAGAAAAAATATAAAAAGAAAGCGAAATTTGAGCTTTAATAGTAGGATAAACTGCTCAAAGAAGAGTATAATTATGGCCATGAGTAAATTTCTGACTGCAGTTTATAAAATAATTGCTGAAGGAGTTTTTTTTATTTTTTCTTACCTTATTGGAATTTTACTTGTCCTTAGTTTTGGTTTTTTGGAATCAATCGGCCTCTGTATTGAACTAATCTCAGGATTTTTAATTACCCTGCTATTTCGAGAATATATTTGGAGACGGAAAATAAGAAAAAAACAGAACTCGACCCGCAAGCGCTTAATGTGGGAATTTATTATATTTTTTATATTGCTCCAATCTTTTCTTATTTTTACTTTTCCCTTAAGTTCAGTAATTCCTCAAAAGATTTTAGAAAATGTTGGCCTCATCTATCCTATCGAGAATACGAATTGTGCAATACGAGAAGAACTCCAAAGAAGGACATTGTGGGATGATCGTATTGACTACAAAAAAGTTCGAATCGTCGCAGGGGGATTAATGCGTATATTATGGACACTAGAACAGAAGGGATTTATTGGCCGTGGTTATGCGCGTGTAGCCGAGACATTCGGCAGCACTATATATCTTTACGATCTTAAAGAGTGTCCATCAAGCAATGTATATTTCCATGAAATGACTCATATCTGGCAGATACAACACGCACGCTCTCGAATATTTGGGGTTACTACGATCCCAAGTTGGATACGATACTACTATCTCCAAATTACTAATTCGAATGTTCTGTATGATTACGGAGGAGAGGCTGGCCTATATCGAGCAAAAGAAGAAGGAAGAAGATTTATTGATTTTGGCTTAGAGCAACAAGCGATGATCGTTGAAGATTGGTATTGGAAGAGTGTGGACTCAATGAGCGATCAAGGTGAAATTTTTACAGAAGAGTACAAAGAATTATTAGATTATTATGTAGATGACATGCGAAGTTAAAGGCAAAATCTATTTGATTTTAAACCTTAGATTTAACTGCAGAAAAGTAGCGCGTTGACTTGTACTTGCATTCTTTTGAAATTGTAGTAGTATGCTTAGACAATTTGATTTTTATTAAAAGCATGGATTTAGGGTAACC
>DATHJV010000067.1:0-10926 GCA_035489645.1 Minisyncoccota bacterium
TGTTGCCTTTAGAAACTAATTTATTTAAAACTTCCAGAAGCTTCGCTACATCGTCATAATGCAGCCCGACTGTCGGCTCATCTAAAAGATAAATGGTCTTCTCGGTGTGCGGACGATACAGTTCACTCGATATTTTTACTCGTTGCGCTTCCCCGCCGGAGAGCGTCGTCGCTGATTGGCCAAGCTCTAAATAACCGAGTCCGACATCGAGGAGGGTCTGCAACCTGTCAGAGATGGCAGGAATATCCTTAAAAAAGACCAGCCCCGTTTCTACCGTCATATGCAGGACTTCATAAATATTTTTCTTCTTGTATTTTACCGTCAGCGTTTCTTTGTCAAAACGTTTTCCATTGCAAACGTCGCAAGTGACATACACGGTCGGCAAGAAATGCATCTCAACGGCTATTTCACCATTTCCTTCACAAGCTTCACAGCGACCACCTTTGACATTAAAAGAAAAACGGTTTGCCTTCCAGCCGCGCAATCGCGCTTCTTCGGTCATAGCAAAAAGATCGCGAATATGAGTAAAAGCACCAGTATAAGTCGCTAAATTTGAGCGTGGAGTCCGGCCGATCGGAGACTGGTCGATTAAAATAGCGCGGGAGAGATATTCCGTGCCGGAAAAAGCGGAACAGTTAAAAACTTCGGCTGTGCGATATTTGCGTTCCAAACGCCCCTGGAGATTTTTATACAGAATCTCATACATCAGGGAACTTTTGCCGGAGCCGGACACTCCGGTAATAGAAGTCATGGCGCCGAGAGGGATTTCAACATTTAAATTATTTATGTTAAAGATTTTCCCGCCGACAATGCGCAGAGTCCCTTTCGCGTGGCGTCTTTTTGCCGGAATCGGAATTTTTATTTCACCGCGCAGATAGGCAAGCGTCCGAGAATTATTTGTGTTCTTTTTGGCGGTCAGCACTTTTTCCAGATAATCAGAGACTATTACTTCCCCGCCGTGTACGCCGGCCTTTGGACCAATATCCACGATATAATCCGACGCATAAATGGTATCTTCATCGTGCTCAACAATCAATATTGTATTGCCCAAATCCCGAAGATCTTGCAGGGTTTTTATCAGGCGATTATTGTCGCGCTGATGCAGGCCGATAGTCGGCTCGTCTAACACATAAAGCGCACCGACTAAACGCGAGCCCAGCTGGGAAGCGAGGCGAATGCGCTGCGCTTCCCCGCCGGAGAGAGTGTTTGCTTTGCGTGAAAGCTGCAGGTAATCAAGTCCGACATCCAGCATAAACTGCAACCGCGCTTTAATTTCCCGCACAACCGGCAATGAAATTTCTTTTTCCTGCTCCGAAAGCTTCAGGTTGGCAAAGAAATCATGCGCATCGGCAATGGAAAGAGATGCCAGAGCTAAAATATTTACTTTTTGACTCTTTGAAATTAAGAAAACATTTAGCGCCTCAGGACGTAAGCGCGCGCCGTGACAAACGTCGCACGGTTCATCTCCCATAAAATACTTTGAGCCGAGACCATTGCAAGCTGGACAAGCGCCATAGGGAGAATTGAAAGAAAATAAGCGAGGTTCAACTTCCGGAAAAGAAAAACCGTCATTTTTACAAGCAAATTTGGCGGACATGACAAATTCTTCCTGCGCAGAAGAACCGAATGAGATAGTTACCAGACCATCAGATTCAATCAAAGCCCGTTCAACTGCTTCAGCGAGACGCATACGCAATTCTTCTTTTTTTAATCCATCCGTACTAAAGCTATCCACCAAAACTTCAATATTGTGAGCTTTGTACTTGGAGAGAGTAATTTGCTCGCGCAACTTCAACATCTTTCCGTCCAGTCTAATTTCGGAGAAACCCTTGCTCAGAAGATCGTATAATAGCTGGTAATATTCTCCTTTCCTTCCGCGCACAACCGGAGAAAAAATGGAAATGAAAGAATGAGCTTTGATTTTACTTTGAATAAAGTTCAAAATTTCCTCATTGGAAAGTTTTTTTATTTCTTCTCCGCAGAGCGGACAATGCGGATGCCCGATACGCGCATACATAACCCGAAGATAGTCGTAAATTTCAGTGATCGTGGCTACAGTTGAACGCGGGTTATTGGAACGAGATTTTTGGTCAATAGAAATTGCCGGTGATAAACCCGTGATCTCATCCACATCCGGCTTGGGCATTTGGTTCAGGAACTGCCGCGCATAGGATGATAATGATTCCACATATCGTCTCTGCCCCTCGGCAAAAATAGTATCGAAGGCAAGTGAAGACTTGCCGGAACCTGAAACGCCGGTAATCACTACCATTTTATTGCGCGGCATTTCAACGTCTATATTCTTTAAATTATGGGTCCTTGCTCCTAAAACCCTTATTTTATCCATATTTTTATCTTTTTTAGTCTAAAAATGCAATGAACACCCCACCTTGCGCATAGGGGGTGTATGTCAATATTAAACTACATTAAGTGTATACTTTCCCGCGCTAAAAATCAATTTAGTATTCGTTCATGACCTTTTCATTTGCTTTTTTAGACTTTACGTTGGATCTACGTCATTCCTTCTTCTCTAAACGCGCCTTGAGCACCCCGATTTCATCGCGCAAGATCGCTGCCGTCTCAAAATCCAACTCTTTGACCGCTTTATTCATTTCTTTCTCTTTTATTTTTATAATTTTTTCATAAATAAGATTCCCTCGCTCTTCATCAGAGAGAATTTGATTCCATAATTCAGAGTTGACTTTCTTGCGCCCGAGTTTTTCTTCATTACTAAGTTCTTTGGAATAAGCCCTCTTAAATACTTCCAAATCAAGCTTGAGCTCGGCATTGACCGTTTTGCCGTGCTCACTTTCAAGCTCTTCGGTGATATCTTTTATCTTTTTCATAATCGTCTTCGGGGTAATACCGTGCTTTTTGTTATAAGCAAGCTGAATATTTCGGCGCCGGGTAGTTTCTTTTAACGCATAGTCCATAGAGTCCGTCATGATGTCAGCATAGAGAATTACTTTTCCCTCACTATTGCGCGCGGCACGGCCGATGGTCTGGATGAGCGACGTCTCGGAACGGAAAAATCCGGCTTTATCGGCGTCCAGAATGCCGATTAATGCCACTTCTGGCAAATCAAGCCCTTCTCGCAAGAGATTTACCCCTACCAGTACATCAAACTCTCCCTTGCGAAACTGCGTAAGAATTTTAATTCTCTCCATCGTCTTTATATCGCTGTGCAAATATTCTGCTTTTATTTTTTTATCCTTGAGGTAGAGAGAGAGGTCTTCCGCCATCTTTTTGGTCAGCGTCGTAGCTAGAACTCGGAAACCTTTTTTAATCGTTTTTTCCGCTTCAGAGATGAAGTCTTGAATTTGACCGGGGTAAGGCCGAAGGGCATGCTCGGAGGAATCTTCGCTCCGAACAGAACTATCTTGCCCTTCCAGGACGGAACGCGAATGACGAAGAGCATGCCCTTCGGCCGCTTCGGAAACCGGTCGGACTATCGTCTCCGGATCCACGAGCCCAGTCGGACGAATTATCTGCTCTACAATCTGCTCACTTTGACTTCTCTCCTGTTCGCTTGGGGTCGCACTCGTATAAATCACGGGCCCGATGCGTTCTTTAAATTCTTCATATTTCAGCGGCCGGTTGTCTCTGGCGGATGGCAGACGAAATCCATATTCCACGAGTGTATTTTTACGCGAAGCATCACCCGCATACATGCCTTGGAGTTGAGGCAGAGTCACATGTGATTCGTCAATAATGGTCAAAAAGCCAGCTGCGCCGGAATCTTCGTGAGGAAAATAGGACAATAAAGTCTCCGGCGGTTCGCCCTCTTTTTTACCGGAGAGATGCCGCGAGTAATTTTCAATTCCACTGCAATAACCGATCTCCCGAATCATCGTGAGGTCGTAATTGGTGCGGCGCTTAATGCGTTCCGCCTCTAAAAGTTTTCCCTCTTTGTCAAATTTTTTTAACTGTGTGTTCAATTCTTGTCTGATGCTCACTAGCGCTTTTTTCTTTTTTACATCTTCGGTAATAAAATGTTTCGCCGGGAAAATAAAAATATTATTTTCTTCTCTAATGACACGGGAAGAAATAGGGTCGACTTTTGTTATTTTAGCTACAAATCCGCTCTCTATTTCTATCTGGTACATGGTCGATTCAGACACCGGCATAAATTCTACTCGCGACCCAATCGAACGAAAAGTTCCGGGACTGAGGTCTGCATTTGTGCGGTTAAAATGAATTTGGATTAGGGATTTCATCAGAGTCATCCGATCCATCTTCTGCCCCGATTCTAATTGGAGATTAACTTTTTCATATTCTTCAGGAGAGCCTAGACCGTAGATACAGGACACCGAAGCAACGATGATAACATCCGGGCGTGAGAGGAGTGCCTGGGTGGAGGCGTGACGGAGCATGTCTATTTCTTTGTTAATTGAGGCATCTTTTTCAATATAAGTATCCGAAGCAGGCATATATGCTTCCGGCTGGTAATAGTCGTAATAAGAAACAAAATAATGCACCGCGGAGTCAGGAAAAAATAATCTGAACTCCTGCGCCAGCTGGGCGGCGAGGGTTTTATTGTGTGCTATCACCAGCGTCGGTCTGTTATACTCGGCTATAACATTCGCCATCGTAAAAGTCTTGCCGGTGCCCGTAGCTCCGAGCAACGTCTGACGTTTCATCCCACTTTTTAACCCTTCGGAGAGCTGGGAGATCGCCTTATTCTGGTCTCCCGCCGGCTCCCAGGGCTTATGCAACCTGAAAATAGACTTCATCTACTTAACATAACCGTCAAAAGCTAATACGTCAACACCATCGAAGGTATTTTGAGCTTTGACCATAATATGAAAAGCTGTGGTCGAAGTTACAAAAGTGAAAACAAGAAAATTGACTAGTATTAAATTAATTCTATGCATACTGATTATTACAGCATTTTTAAGTGGACTTAGTGGATTTTGCAATAAATTCTTCAATCTCACTTTTTAATCTTTGCCGCCTATTTTTATCGGTTTCAGTAAAAAATTTTTTAATCATCTCCTCAAGATGTTCGTTATCCTCGCTCTTTACCAAGGTTTCTAGATATGAGAGAATTTTTAATGCGCCCGCCTCGAAAGAACGCTCAACGTCTTTCAAAACCAAAATAGATGGTTGAAATAGTCCTCTTTCTAAATCAATAAAAACTTCTTGTGTAGAAATCCCTTTGTCTTCTGCTATTTTATTAATAATTGATTCCAAGATAGGACCATAATGCATATAGGTATAGATGCTTCCTTGTATATCTTCTTTTGTAATCCCAAAATCATTTTCAAGACCCTGTTGATTTTTAAGAAGAATTTTATAAACCGTATAATCAGTCATGAGCTCATTAAAACCTAATAAACGATTTTCTCTCTCAAGCTTTTTCCAAGGAGATCTGATATGATATCCGAGGCGCGCATCATAAATGCCGCCATCCTTCTTGTCTTTATCTGCATAAAATTTATTCGTGGAAGCTCTGTGGATTAGCTCATGAAGCAACCTAGAGAAGATTCGAGCTTTACTTTCCGCTTGATCTTTATTCATATATACAACATCGCTTGTTGAGAGAAAAAACGCCTGACCATCAAATTCAGGAAATTTTTCTTTAAATATTTTGCTAGGAAGTAAATGTACTTTTTCCAAAGGAATCGGTTCATAATCTTCAATTCCAAGCGACTGAAGCTCCTTTTTTATAAGAAAATTTATTGTTTCAATTATTTTTGCCTCTTCCTGTTTTTTCTCTACTTCTCCCTCGATCGGTTTTAGAGCTTCGTCAGACCAACGTCGAAGAGTCTCCCGTAAATCTTTTTTCTCATCTCCATCATAATGCCGACCAATAAATTCTGGACTTTCTTTCATGACAAAAATTATAACATTTTTCTTGATTTTTGGCCTTATTTCCTATATATTTTACTTATTCTCTTTGCACGCGCCCGTAGCTCAGTCGGTAGAGCAGATCCCTTTTAAGGATAAGGTCGTTGGTTCGATCCCAACCGGGCGCACAAAACATGGGATGTTTTTGTGCGAGGCGGAGTGCGACGGCACGAGCCCGGGTCGGGAAAGTTTTCAGTAGAAAACTATTCCTGACCACAAGTTACTTACGTTATAATCTGTATTTATGAGTTCTCAAAAAATATATTCGAAGAAAATTTATTCTTTAGTTGGACTTATGTCCTCTTTTTATAATTTTTTGTCATGGGTTATAGGTTATAAAAAATCAGTAGAATATTTTGTTTCGCAATTACCTTTCCCAGAAAATAGTCCGATAAAAGTTTTAGACGCAGGTTGTGGAACCGGATTATATGCTTTTGCTGTTTTAAATAAATTTAAAAATGCAAAGATTGTTGCATTTGATTTGAATGACAAAATAGTCAGTTCTTTGAAAAGTAAAGTGGCTAAAAACAACTTAACTGGTCAAATACAAGTATTTACAGCAAACATTGAAGGGTCACTTTCAAAAATTGAAAATGAAAAATTTGATTTAATTATAACTTCTGGAGTTTTGGTATATGTACCACATGAGAAAACGGTAAAAAATCTATCTCGCTTCCTGATTCCTGGAGGGTATTTTTTCAACTCACCAAACAAGGACAGCGCATGGGGAAGATTCATATGTAAATTGTATGCCTGTAAACCATATACAAAAGCTGAAAATATATCAGTTTTTGAGAAGAACGGATTTACTTTGGCGAAGGATATAAAAGTCCCAAAGATTCCTGCGGCTTCATTTAAGGAAGCATATATTTTTAAGAAGGATTTCTAAAAAACTTCCAGCAAAAACTGCTCGAAGGCGCTCTCGGCATCGCGCCCCTCTTTGCGCGCTTGCGGCAGGAGATATGAAAGACGGGAGGCGGAATCTTTAAGCTCCTTTATAGAGAATTTGCCGAAATTATTTTTTAAAATCATGTCTTTAATTTTCCAAAATAACACTCCGATAATCTCTTCCATCCCGACCCCTATATCCATTGCCTGTCTAAAATAAATCCACATATTTAATTTATCTTTTTTCGCGAAAGCATTGGCGACCAGAAAATTATCATATCTCTCTTTTTTTGCCTTCGGTAGCTCAAAAATGTTCAGCTGAAGTCCTTTGGGCGCGTCTTTTCTGAAAGCATCCAATATGGGTTTATTTAATTTACCCTCTAAGAATATGAAAGAATTAGCCGATTCTCCCATTAATTTTAATTTTTCCAGAACAAAATCTCTCGTTTCCTCATGCTCCAGAATACTTTGAAAAACTACGGCAGATAAGAGAGAGAAAAGGCTGGAACCGGAATAAAAGCTCTCCACTTGGGTCGGGTTAAAATCATTTCTGCTGATAAAAAAAGTCTCCGTACCTTCCGGCACAGATTTAAGAAACTTTTCATAAGAGAGAAGTTTATTTTTAGTATCGTCTCCGGAAAAAAGATAAATCATAGCTTAATTAATTTTTTGTATTCTAAATAGGGGGTCCCATATTTCTCACCAAGAGCTTCTTCCTGCTTCTCGATAAACACAAACTTCGCAATAATCATGGAAATAAGCGTGGATAAAATTACAAAAAAAGCATCGGCTATAATTCCAAATCCTAACATTAAGAAAAAAAGTCCCCAGTGCGTCGGGCTTCGGGTATAGCAATACGGTCCCTGGCAGAAAGTCTCTTTAGTTATATTTTCTTTTTTTAAATTTCTGGAAGTTTTCTGAGCCCAAAGAATCAAAAAACTGGCAAATATTAATAGGGCCACGCCTACCGACACCGCGATCGGGCTGGTAAAAATTTCAATTTTAAAGATAAAATCAAGAGTAACGCCAATTAAAAATAAAACAAAATACACCGCGTATGAATGCGCTAAAATCCGATGTATCCTTGTTTTATGCAAATGTTCACTTCCCTTCTTATCCATTTGGTTATTCTAGCACGAAAAAATTATTTTACTTCCCCGAAGTGATCTCCGGAACCCGAATGCACCTCGAGCGGAATGTCGGTAATGTAGCGAATGTAAGACCTCTCTAGCACGCTCTGCATCGCATTCTTGATTATTTTGTCAGCTTTGAGGAGAACACTTTCATGAATTTCGTAAACCAGCTCGTCGTGTATTTGAAGCAGAAGATGCACCTTGCCCAAAAGTTCTGCTTTTTTTAAATCTTCATCGGCATACCTAATAGCGAGCTTAATAATATCCGCCGCGGTGCCTTGGACGGGCGCGTTGGTCGCGGTACGCTCAGCCATATTTTTCAAAAAAGGAATTCTGGAATTGATATTTGGAAAATATCGCCTCCGGCCAAACAAAGTCTCCGTATAAGAATTTTTTAAAGCAAACCGCTTTACCTCAATTAAATAATCCCGTACACCGGAAAATTGATTGAAATAATTATCGTAAAATTTTTGGGCTTCCTCGCGAGTGCCTCCTAAGTTTTTGCGCAAGGCAGACACTCCCATACCGTAAATAATTCCAAAGTTTATTACTTTCGCCTGACGGCGCATTTCGTGATTTACTTTGTCTATCGGCACGCCAAAGACAAAAGAGGCGACTCCAGCGTGAATATCTTTCTTGTCTTTAAAAATCTGTGTCATTTTTTTATCACCCGAGAGCATCGCGACGACCCGCAGTTCAATCTGGCTATAATCAAAGGCGCAAAGTTTAGAGCCTTTTGGCGCGATAAATCCGCCCCGGATTCTTTTGCCTAATTCTGTTTTTATCGGCAAATTTTGCAAATTAGGATCTTCTGACGAGAATCTCCCCGTGGTACTGCCATTCTGCAGGAATTTGGCATGGAGTCGGTTATCAGCGCCGGCCATCTTCGGAATTACGTCAATATAAGTGGAAAGCAATTTTTGTAATTCTCGGTAAGCCATTATTTCTTTAATAATGGGATTTTCTTCTTCCAGTTCTTCTAAAACTGAAATCTTTGTGGAAAAAGATCCTGAAGCGCTTTTCTTTGCTGATTTCCCACCCGCCTTCAAACCCAATTTTTCAAAAAGCACTTCACCCAACTGCTTTGGGGAGTTGATATTGAATTCCGTCCCGGCCATTTTGTATATTTTTTTCGTGAGTTTATCCAATTCTTTATGATATTCAATGGACAACTTCTCAAAATATTTTTTGTCTATCAAAATCCCGTAATCTTGCATTTCTTTGACTATATGCATTATCGGACGTTCTATTTCTTCAAAAACTTTATCCAGTTTGCTCTCTTTTAATTCTTTAAAGATATGCGGGTAGGCTGTGTCGAATGAATCCGTACCCGCGAACATTAAAATGTCGGACAGTTCCGGAGCGCTGATCTCTGAATTTAGCAGCCAGAGAGCAATACTGGCTTCTTGAAGTTTTGTCGGGTCCATGTTGGGAGAAGGCGGGCGGAGAGAATTTTCGAGCTGGTCTGGTTGAGCCCGCTCTTTTAAAGAAGACTGTGCGGGCGACCTAAGGACCCGAGAAAATTCCTCTCCGCCCGCCTGATTCTTTCCAAAAAAATTTTTCAACCGCGGAAACAAGCTCCTAAATTCGAGTAAGGCAAAAACTTTTTCTATCTTTTTTGAATCAGCCAGTTCCCAGAAGGTCTTCTCTGGTAACACAAAGTTGATCGGCACATCCGTCCTGATCTTCGCTAAAGTTTTTGAAAATACAGCTTCATCTTCATTATTTTTTATTATTTCGATCATTCTCTCACTGATACCCGACTTTATAAAAGATTTTTCATCTTTCTTTATTTTTTTATAAATTTCCTCAATCGCCCCGAAATTTACGATCAAACTCGTCGCTGTTTTCTCCCCGATGCCTTTGATACCGATAATATTATCCGAGCTATCTCCCCGCAGTCCCTTATAGTCCGGCAAGAGCGAGGGCTTAAATCCAAAACGGGCGACAACCGCGTCCTCGTCATATAAAACGGTTTCATTTATCCCCTTTTTCAGCATATAGACTTGCACTTTTTTATCATCCACCAATTGCATTGTATCCATGTCGCCGGAGGCAATAATTATTTTTATGCTTTTATCGCTCTTGTATTTCTCACTTATCGTCCCGAGCACGTCGTCCGCTTCAAAACCCGGAGCATCATAAATAGGCACATTAAATGCCTCAAAAATCTGGCGAGAATTTATTAACTGCATTATCAGAGCATCGTCGACTTTGGCACGCCCGGCTTTATATGCGTCATACGCAACGTGACGAAATGTTTTTCCCGGCAGATCATAACAAGCCACGATATAGTCCGGCTTTAAATCAGTTGCGATTTTCATAAGCATCGAGGACAACCCGTATAAGGCTCCCGTCGGCTCTCCCTTGGAGGACAAAAATTCCGGCAGCGCGTGGTAGGCGCGGTGGATTATGGCGTGAGCATCCAACAAAACCAATGTTTTTGTATCTTTAGGCATTATGAAAATTATATCATTTAATATATACTTTATATATAAATGGCACTCTTTGACGAAGAAAAACAAAATAAGCAGCTCGAGGACTTGCATAGACAAGAAGAAGAACAATTGGTTGCGACACTCGCCGAGAGTAAATATCAGCTACCTTATGTTGATCTATATCGCCTAGGCATTGATAATGAAGCGCTTCGGGCAATATCCGAAAAAGAGGCAAGGGAAATGAAAGTCGCCCCTTTCAAGCTGTTTGGAAAAAATATTTATATTGCTGTCCGTACGCCGTCCGATGATCTTTTCAAAACGCTGAAGGACACAATGGAGAGAAAGAATTTGGTACCCACTTTTTACATGGTATCGACCGCTTCCTTAAATAAAGCTTGGGACAGATACGGGGAAATTTCAATGGCGGAAAGTTCAAAAGTCGGTGGTTTGGACATCTCTATGGACGTTTTAAGAGACACATCAAAAAATATCCAGCACCTACAAGATATTGAGCGGCTGGTAATGGAAGCATTGACCGGAAATAAAATTCATAAAATTTCTCGCCTGCTGGAAATAATACTCGCGGGTGCAATCGCTATCAAAGCTTCTGATATACA
>DATHJV010000068.1:0-2058 GCA_035489645.1 Minisyncoccota bacterium
TCCTCCGGAATGCCAAAGCGCCCCATCATATTCTTTATCTTCTCCGAACCAAATACTCTCATTAAATCATCTTCCAAGGAAACATAAAACTGCGTCTCACCGGGGTCTCCCTGACGGCCGGAACGCCCTCGGAGCTGATTGTCAATGCTGCGCGCTTCATGCCTTTCAGTGCCTAAAACAAAAAGTCCGCTGACACTTTTCACAAATTCGTACTCTGGTTTGACTATTGGGTTTCCGCCAAGCTTGATATCAATTCCGCGACCAGCCATGTTGGTCGCAATAGTTACCGCGTTTCTTTTGCCTGCCTGGGCTATGATCTCTCCCTCCTTTTCATGATTTTTTGCGTTCAAAATCACATGTTGTACACCTTCTTGTTTTAAATACGCCGAAAGGAGCTCGTTTTTTTCAATAGAAATAGTTCCGATCAAAACAGGCATCCCTTTGGTATTCAGCTCTTTGACCTTTTTGGCTATTGCTTTGAATTTCCCTTTTTCGGATTGGAAAATCAAATCGTTGTGGTCTTTGCGGATGACAGGACGATTGGTCGGAATAACTATGACGTCCAAACCGTAAACTTTCAAAAATTCTTCTGCAGAAGTTACCGCCGTGCCCGTCATTCCTGAGAGTTTTTTATAAAATCGAAAATAATTCTGGAAGGTAATCGAGCCGCTCGAGCGAGTTTCTTTTTCAATCTTTACCCCTTCTTTCGCTTCAATCGCTTGATGAATTCCCTCGCTCCAGCGCCGGCCCGGCTGGAGGCGACCGGTAAAAGGATCGACAATCACAACTTCTCCATTTTTTACGACGTAATCTTTATCTTTTTCAAAAATAGCCTGCGCTTTTACGGCTGTTTCGAGATGATGAACGTTTTTGATGCCTTTTTCTGTATAAATATTTTCCACCCCGAGAAGTTTCTCGGCTTTGGTGATGCCCTCATCAGTGAGCGAGATAGCTTTTAACTTCTCATCGACTGTGTAATCAGAGTCTCTTTTAAGTTGTTTGGCAATATTATAAAACTTGATATAAAAATCTTCCGAATCACCCGCGGCGGAAGATATTATAAGCGGCGTGCGCGCTTCGTCGATCAAAATAGAGTCCACCTCGTCAACTATCGCATAACTGTGGCCGCGTTGAACTAAATTTTCGACAGAGGTCGCCAAATTGTCCCGCAGATAATCAAATCCATATTCATGATTTGTGCCATAGGTTACGTCCGCATAATATGCCTCCCTACGTCCCGACGGTTTTAAAAAATCATAGACAACTTTAAATTCTCCGACTTTATCCCGCTCCGGATCTTCTTCTTTGTGAGTAGCATCATATAAATATGAAACATTGTTCGAATTAATGACACCAACGGAAAGTCCTAGAAAATTATAAACTTGGCCCATGAGTACGGCGCCGATGCGAGAAAGATAATCATTCACAGTGACTATGTGCACTCCTTCGCCCGTAAGCGCGTTTAAATACGCCGGGAGCACTGCCACCAAAGTTTTTCCCTCACCAGTGCGCATCTCAGCAATTTTACCATGGTGGAGAGCCAGTCCTCCGATCAACTGCACATCGTAATGCCTCTCTCCTAAATTCCTCTTGGCCGCCTCCCGCACCAAGGCATACGCTTCGGGCAGTATCTCCTCCAAGGTCTCTGGTTTGTTTACGGAATTTGCCAATTTTTCTTTAAATTCCTTGGTTTTCTTTGGAAAATCCTCGTCCGTCAACTTCGAAACATCCGCTTCAAGAGCGTTTATTTTATCTATAATTTCTTTGGTACTTCCAATGAATTTGGAACTCTCATCGCCGAATATTTTACCGAATAAACTCATGAATGTATATTAGCATAAAACTCGTTGAGGTATAACTTTTCGCAGGGGTTTTGAGGCTGACGAGCACGTAACTCCATGATTTTTCAAGGCTGATAGTCTTTTCTAAAAATCCGTACCGGAGAAAAGATATGCCGATAAAGAATTGCTATTTTTGTTTTTATGCGAAACAAACCCCGCACCAGAGCAAAGCTCGGCGCAGGGCAGGAAAATTATTTTCATTTGAAGCGGGTGATGG
>DATHJV010000069.1:0-9431 GCA_035489645.1 Minisyncoccota bacterium
AAAACCCTGTTTCCCATCAAAAAAATAGCTCCCCAGCCGGATGACCCGGGATTCCCCTTCGCCGCCCCATCGGTATAAATTGTGATGGTATTATTTTTCATTTAAGGCCAAGTGTTTTTAATCTTTCGATACTCATCTGAACAATTCTTATATCTGCTGGAGTAAAATTATTATTTTTCATGTATTTAATTATTTTAACTATACTCCATTGTTTAACATTAAAATCATCTAAGGTGTCGACATAATACTCCCCGCCGTCAGCCCCTAATATAAAATTATTATTACCAATAAGATCCATTTTTATTTGAATTCCTAATTTTTGACAAGCATCTTTGACTTTTTCTAATGGATAAAACGTTGATTCTGGCTTGATTCCTTTTTTAAGATTCACTAATATAGGACCTTTTATTTTCTGTCTGACCGTGCCTGAAACATTTTCATTTGTCGATTTAGAATTTTTGCCCGAGGAAACATAAAAATGTGGAAAGTTATGAGGAAACAATGTAGAAAAAACTCTCTGCAGGTAGAAAATTTCTTTAGCTCTTTCTGGACTCATATCTCGATAATTTACAGCCACGATCTTCTCAGGCCCTTCGCTTCTTTGGAGATCAACTGTAATTACTTCTCTTCCCATTCCAATATATTCTTCATTAAAAGAGTTGAGCAACTCTAAAACTTCTGCTTGCGACACATTAAGCCCACCTCCTTCCTTTAGCTTCTTGCCAATTTCTCTTAAAGAAGATAAATTTTTAGGTCCTAATTCTGGCATGAGTTTTATTCTATCATTACCATTAATAAATATCTTCTATTCTCAATCTTAATTCCTCTCTTCCCTTAAATCTAGACAAATCAAAAGTAGCGAGCAAATTTACATCAAGTCCAAGCGACAGCGTTTTTTTGAAAGAATCAGTATTGGAAAAAAAAGAAATAGCTTTCGCTTTATTCTCGCTGGAATCAGAGAAGATAATTTCCAGGTGCTCCCCGGAGCCGTTTTTACCGAATTTTTTCAGCTTTTCTATCTTCGCGCCTTCAAAAAGAAAAATGGGTTTTGGATTTCCCAAACCAAAAGGCTCGAGCTTCTCTATTTCACGCCAGAGAGAAATATTTACTATATCCAAACTGGACTTGATATCGTGTGTTGCAACGCTATTTATTTTTTCTCGTTTTACCATCTTAAAAACCTTCGATAATACTTCTTCCAGAAAATGAATTTTCTCATTGAAAACGGTAAATCCTCCGGCGAGCTCATGGCCGCCAAAATCTATAAACGATTCGCGAGCCCCGGTCATAAGCTCTACCACTGATACCGCGCCGTCGCTGCGGCAAGACCCACGGATAATATCATTCTCGTCCTTGCCCCAGACAAAAACAGGTTTATTGTAAACATCCACAATTTTACTGGCGACCAGCCCCAAAACACCCACACGCCAACTGGGATTCCCGATTACTATTACTTCTTTCTCTTTTTCTTTAAATTTTTCAAGTGTCTTATGAACGTCACGCATAATTCCGGTAACGATAGTTTTTCTTTCATCATTTATTTTTGATAAATGATCTGCAAGCATTCCCCCCTGCACTTCATCTTCGGTGGCGAGAAGCTCAAAGGCTCTCATTGGATTATCCATTCTGGATGCAGCGTTTAATCGCGGCGTTACCATAAAACCTATATCATCAGGCGATAAATTTCTCTGGTCAATATTCATTTTTGCCAGAAGTTTTTGCAAGCCGGGGCGAGTAGATTTTTTTAACACTTTCATTCCAAAATAAGCAATGGCTCTGTTCTCTCCGATAAGCGGAACCATATCGGAAAGCGTCGCCAAGCCCGCCATATCCAGCATCCATTTTTCCGCGCCGTTTTTAATATTAAATTTCTTATTCCCTCTGTTCTCACTTGCATATTTTTTTATAAATCCCTGCACCAATTTAAAAACGACGCCCGCTCCGCAGAGCATTTTTTCCGGATAATCATCTACTTTTGGATTTAGAACCGCATAGGCGCGAGGGAGAATGAAAGCTTCCGTCGCGAGAGAGTTTTCGAGCTGGTCTGGCTGGGGTATGGGACCCCAGGGAACCGAGGACCCGAGAAAATTCTCTTGCGACGAAGCTTGATTTACAATGGGCAAGTGATGATCGGTGATTATCACATCAATGCCGAGGAGAGATGCTTGCGCCACTTCCGCAATTGCCGTAATGCCAAGGTCAACAGTTATGATTAATTTTACTTTTGATTCGGTAAAACTTTTTATACTATCTATATTTAGGCCGTATCCCTCGCTATTGCGCTGCGGTATATAAACTTCATAATTTTTATATCCCAAAAGTTTGAATAAATCATTCAAAATTACGGCTCCGGGTATCCCGTCGCAATCATAATCAGCATATACAACTATTTTTTCTTTATTTTCTATTGCCTGAAAAATTCTCTCGCAAGCCTTATTCATATCTTTCATTAAAAAAGGGTCGTGCAAATCTCGCTTATAGTCTGGATTAAGAAAAATTTCAGCTTGAGCCTCGTCAGTTATACCCCTCTTTTCTAGAAGCGTCCGGAGCATTTCGCCATACTTTTGCATGATTCGAATTTTAGCATATAATAGAGAAAGTTTTTAAATATAAACTTTTTCCGGTACGGATTTTTCGAAGCTTGAAAAATCCTGAACTTCTCGGCTCGCCAGCCTCGAAACCCCTCCAAAAGTTATATTAAAAAACTTTCCATGGAAAACTGCATTTTTTGCAAAATTATAAAAAAAGAAATACCGTCTGAAATAGTTTATGAGGATGAAAATTTCTTGGCTTTTTTGGATATCAAGCCAAGAGGTCCAGGACATACCCAGATAGTACCAAAAAAGCATTACCGATGGGTTTGGGATGTTCCAAATGCTGGAGAGTTTTTTGAAGTTGCAAAAAAAATAGCGCTGGCTCAAAAAAAAGCATTCAACGCCGATATCATTCGCGCTCAAGTCTACGGCGAAGAGATACCTCACGCCCACATATGGGTCTGGCCGGAAACTGTCGGTGGTGAGAAAGATTTTAAGGGAAACGCAGAAAAAATCCAAAAACAGCTTCTTGGCGCACTTGCTTCTTAGCTTCCTAGAAAGAATAAGAACAGCGCGGTGCTGAATGCAACGCGCTGCGTGAAAATCTGACCCTTCAAGTATTAGGGACTATTGGTCGTAATCGCAAACTGAATGTCTGACTTAAGTCCAAGGTTCTTCTCCCTGTCATGAGTTACGTGAGACCAAAGCATTGGCAACTCTGTGACTGGGTGCCAATCTCCATGCCCCTTAAATCCTGTGGGGGTAGTGAAAACATATCTCGCATAGCTGTAGTTCGTTGAGAGAAGTTCCACATAGCGATACGGAGAAATCTCCAGGGGTGGCGGGAGCGAGGAATTTCGGGTCCTTAAAAAGGCGAAGGTATCATGGAAAGAGTAACCTAACCAATAAAGGATGGCTCCACTGATCAACATACCACTGACTAAACCGATGCAGATTTCTGTGATGATCTTCTTCATAATTAAACAGTTTGTATTTTCTGCAGCTCGAGTTTGAGTTGGCTGCATCCCTCAATCTCGGATTTAAATCAGAGACTCAAAGATACAGCCATCTATAAATTTTAAAAGTACTTCTTCTGTCCTGAGTTATATAATCTCCGGAAGCAAAAGTCAATGATTAGTTATCGCTTAAGAAAAAATCATCCAAGCGCTTTGATGGATACATTTACCTATTTGGAATCTACGCCATGACGTAGATGTGATTAATTAATAAATAAAAGTAAATCTTATTAAACCTTGCCTACTTTTTAATTATTTTTCACAAAAAAAAGAACCTCGAATGAAAATTTTGCTTTCATAAGAGGTTCTAGTGTTGGGTGAACGAACCCTGTACCTTAATTTGCTCGCGAGTCTTCCGGCACCACGCGACCGTACCCCCTCTTTTCCGGGTACAAGAATTTTCACCCGATCCGCGGAGACGTATTCCACGAGCATCGGGTGAACCAATATCCGCTGTCCGTTATCCTCGCGGATAACAGTGAGCGGTGAACGATTGTCGGCGAACAAGTCGCCGACGGTTATTTCAGTATTCATAAGCAATCTGCCGCCGAACTGCTTCAGCGAAAAATTGCTTATGAATACTATTGGTTTTAAAAAACTATCTCTATGAATCCGCGAAAATTATTCACGAACTCAATAAAGAGGACGAGCTTCCGCAAAAACTCGTCCGGGTTGATATTGTTTGACCCGCTGCGGCGGATATAGACTATTCCCCCAGTAATTCATGCTCCGTGACCGGGGGATCGATGACGTAGCTCTCACGAGCATTCATACGGTCTTCTTCCGCCTGCCGTATCTCATCCTGACAGTGCTTTAGGAAAGCCTCCAGGTTTGGAAAGGAGAAAGAGTGCATGATTTCTTCGGAAACTTCTTCCTTCCCTGCCCAACGAATCAAAACTATCGGCCCTTTGGATTCAGCAATGAGTTTCGTCGTCTCAATGCCACCGGTGTCAGCGTCTGCCATCATCGGCATTCCATTGGTAGTCGTAATGACAACCACTTTCTGATTCAATGGATCTTCTGCGATTACTCTCCAATTGTTGAGGATTCCAAAAACGTTTGCGGAGCCAGCCGCATTCTGACCTGATGGACAGGCTTGATTTTGATCTTGTTTTGACATAGCAAGTTATTTCCATGTAACCACAGACGCAACTTGCTATGACAAAACTTTGTAAAGAACTCTATGAATCCACCACGCTGTGATGAACTCAATAAAGTGGACGAGCTTCCGCACAAACTCGTCCGATTGATATTGTTTGACCCTTTGCGGAGGGATTAAATTATTGCGGCAGCAAGCTACCGAAATTCGATTGGTCGTGAATGACCAGAGCATTCTGAAGCTCCTCCGGAAGCGAAGCGATAACCTGAATTGCGCCTTTTGTAAGCGCATCCACGCGGATTTTGTGAAACCCGCGAGCGAGACACCGACGGATGGCGACTTCCATAACCGCTTTTCCAAAGCCCTGTCCGCGAAACTGCGGCAAGGTGTAAAGACCGACAATAGTCGGCTCACCTGAATCCATCTCTCCATTCGAAGAAATAGTTGCGACTGATGCTAACGTGCCATCAACCTCCATAATTGCTGCTTCATCACAGCAAGTGGAGCGATCTCCGGCAAACAACATCCCAAACCACACTCCGAAAGAGCCTGGTCCGGGAATGTTCTTGCCAGCAGCACGGAGAGCTGTTAGAGCCTCACTGATTGGGACGATTTTAGTGTTCATAGTGTTCTGAAAACTTAATCATAAAAAATTACCAGAACGCCATGAACACTATTTTTAAAGAACTCTATGAACCGACCAAATAAATTGCTCGGCTCAATAAAGTCCAACACCACCAAAGGCAGTGCTGGAAATTGTTTGTGTGAGCGCTCGCAATTCCACGCTCACGATTTATACAATTCTATTCACGCTTGCGACGCGCGCCGGTTTTACCCGGGTTATTTCAGATGACGCGAAACCACCTCAACCACCTTCTCGAATGGGAGTATTGAGCTAACGCCTTGGGGGGAACCGAAGATGTCACCACGTCCACCCCAGCCCGGCTCAAGCTCCTGAAGCTCGACGAGTGCCGCCGGCAAGTCGCACGGAACGTGCGAATCATACCGGCACACTGTGAATTTTCGGTAAGTCCCCTTAGCGGGGTCTTTCGAGTCCACCAACATGTAGGGGTTCATCGCCACGACCACGGCAGCACTTTCATACCCCAAGTTGGTCGCGAACCGATGCGTGGAAACCACGCACGCAATCCTGTCGTCGGCGCGGAGCGAAAGCTCCGACGCTTTTCGGGCAGCCTCTAGCTCGGAGTCGCGCGCCGCGTTAAGCGTGGCGATCTCGTCGGACTTGTCGGCACCCACCAACAAGTCGGCAACCCACTGCACCCGCTCTTTGAGCGGGAGTTTGAAATCGCACGCTTTGCGTGCAATGGCCGTTACTACGGCCGAAGGCTTTCCAGCCGAAGGCCCGAGACGGTCAAACCGTCCGATCTGTTTTATCAGGTCCCGGTTGCTCTGGCGATTTTCCACCAAGTTCAGAAAATATGCCATGGCCGTTACTGAATCCGCATCCGGTCGGACTGTAGCGAAGACCAAAGTCTCCCCCTCTGGCAGATAATCGAATTGTCCAGGCGCCCTTTCACAGGCACTTGGTGTCTCCGATGTGTGATTGAAACCGTGGTGGTCAATATTGACCACACACCGGTCTGCCAGAGCAGAGATTGTAACCTCAATCCCAATCACGGGACCGAGAGAAAAAATTGCGTTGTTGGCTTCCGCTCCTTGGGGACGCGGATCAAATTGCGCGAAATGTATTTTCATAACGATTTCACTCATCTCAAAACGAGAGCTCGGGCGAACATCGCTTTTTTAGGATGCCGTCTCCGCTTCTCCATTCCTGCCGCTTTATTAGGGCTCCAGAATGCCATTTTGGATTTTTCGACAAGTGAATAGTATATCCAAAATTTTTAGATACAATATTCACCTGTCGAAATGTGATTCGTTACATCCTTGATAACTTTTACTTTTAATTATCAACGTACTATCCACCTATGACCTACGCTAAAAGTACAGCATAATTTTACCTTGAAGTCAAGTATACGTAGCTCAGGAGCATCCAACGTGTTAGTGCAACACTTTCAAAGAATTCTTATAAATAAAAAGGGCAATTATTCGAGCGCTTTGATGCCCGGGAGGGTGCCACTCGCGAGAAATTCCAGCATCGCTCCGCCACCGGTGGATACAAAAGAAAATTTCTTCTCCAATTTCGCCTCGGTTATCAGAACCACTGTATCTCCCCCTCCGATTATGCTTTCGGCTTTGGATCGCGCGACTAGTTTTAATATTTTTTTAGTTGACATCCCGCCGCCAAATTCATATTTGCCGAGCGGTCCATTCCAAAGAATAAGTTTTGCCTTTTTTATAATCGGCTCGAGATTTTTAACGGACTGGTTTCCAAGGTCTAAAATAATTTCATTTTTTTTAATCTCGGTTACCTTTTTATCAATCAACTTACCCTCATTTTTTATCAAGACGTCAACTGGAAGAATTAATTTTTTATTTTTAAGATATTTTTTAATATCATACGGCACTTTATCAACCAGAGACCTGCCCACTTCATAACCTTCTGCTTTAATAAAATCATTGGCTAATGCTCCGCCGACAAAAACGCAATCGGCTAACCTTAAAAATTTATTAATTAATGGTATTTTCGTGGAAAATTTTGCGCCTCCTAAGATAAAAAGAAACGGCTTTTTGGGATTTTTAAAAGCGCGCGATAAATTTCTCACCTCCAGTGACAGCTGAAAACCCGCGTAAGAAGGCAGTAGCTTCGGCAAGAGAACTATCGAAGCAGCCTCGCGGTGATCAACCGGAAAAGCTTCGTTGACATAGATATCTGCGAGCTTTGCTAAATTTAAGGCAAAAATTTTATTACAATCATTCTCTCCGCTATTATTTCTCAAATTTTCCAGCATTACAACTTCTCCGTTTTTCATCCCCTCTACCGTTTTGACGACCCGCGGACCAATAACTTCCGGAACAAATTTTGCTTTAATATATTTATTTAAAATCTTGGATACCGGCAGGAGGCTCTCTCCGCCGTCGCCCAGATGGGTGATTAAAATTATTCTGGCGTCCTTTTTTTGCAAAAACTTTATCGTCGGTAATGCTTTTATAATTCTAAAATCATCAGATATTTTTCCATTCTTTATAGGTAAATTAAAATCCACCCGCAATAAGACTTTTTTTCCTTTTAGAAGTTTTATTGATTCAATGCTTCGCATATTTTTACAATATTTATAAATTTCGAGGCAAGGAGACTGGTGCGGCCAGCGAGCAGCCCATCAA
Source organism: Minisyncoccota bacterium (assembly GCA_035489645.1). Taxonomy (GTDB): domain Bacteria; phylum Patescibacteriota; class Minisyncoccia; order Phycocordibacterales; family UBA9973; genus UBA9973. The sequence continues at coordinate 7,893 of DATHJV010000069.1, forward strand.
TACCTCCGTCTTTTAAAAAGTCCGGCGCGTCTATTTCATTTACAGAGCCTCCATATATGACTTGAGTGCTCCTGGCCTCTCCCCCAAATTTATCAGAAATGACCTTGCGAATAAAAACAGCCATCTCTCGGCAGAGAGCGGCGGAGGCATCGTGGCGATTAACGGTGCTGGAAATCGCCCAAATTGGTTCGTAAGCAATAATAATTTTTGAAATGAAAGTCTTTTTTACTCCGTCCAAACACTCGGATAATTGTGTTTTCACTAAATTAAAATAACCATGGTTTTCGTCGCGAACTGCCTCTCCCACACAAAGTATCGGGACGAGGCCCGAGGCAAGTGCCGCCCTGATTTTTTTATTAACCAATGCATTTGTTTCGCCTAGCGCTCGTCGCTCCGAGTGGCCTAAGATCGTATATCTCACACCCATGTTGTATAACATCTCCGGAGAAACCTCTCCGGTAAACGCTCCCTTTTCTTCAAAGAAGGCATCTTGCGCACCGAGCTTTATTTTACGTGTTCTGATTTTTGTCAGTTTGTCCAGATAGATAAATGGCGGACAGACAACCACTAAAGTTTTTTTAATTCTGGAAACGCCTTGGGCGATAGCCTCAAACAATTTTTCCGCTTCTTTTTCGGTTAGCGGATTCATCTTCCAGTTGCCGATAATAATTCTCTTATTCATTCAATCATTCTAGCACCTAGCACCTAGAACCTACAACCCATTCATTATTTGACTTCTTTCCAGCTTTTAATATTCCATCCGCCCGAGGGTCCAGAATTGAAATCCTGGCTTGCAAAACCCGAAAGATAATTTACGGTCGCGCTGTTGTCTACAATAATTTTTTCACCCACTACTTCGTTCAGAGTAACATTATTGTTGAGATGCACCGTGCCATTTTGGCCGTTGACGATTACCGCGCCTACATTGTTCAAAATATCTATTGCATTATTCCCGGCACAACTGGCGCCTATTGGGCAAGTGCTGGTGGTTGTGAGCAGTATATAGGTGCCGGGGGTTCCTGATCCGGCAAACTGAGCATTGTTCGATAGGACCACCCGCCCGTCGGCGACGATGATGCCACCCGCAGCGCCGTAAGAACTGGAGAGAGCAATTTGAGCGTTATTATTGGTAGTGATGTTGCCCACCACATAAAGCGTGCCGGTGATAGTCAGATTGGAATTGATGGCCAAATTGCCGGTAATTTTTTGGGGTCCTAAAACCGTGGGAGTTGAGATGGTCAGGTTTCCGACAGTCGTTCCGCCTAATTCGGCATCCGCTTTCCATGCGTCAATCATGGCCTCCGTGATGGGCATGGGGACTTGAGGAAGATCAGGCTGCGATGTATTGCAAGGTTTATCATTGTTGCTTCCGATTTGGCAATAAAGATTGCCGACAACAGTAGAGTTTTTTACGGTATGTCCTCTAGCGTCTCCTGTACCACTTGATCCGACATCAATATTGTCAATAATTCCTCCGGCCGTAAAAGCGGACCCCGTGAAAGCAGCGCCGTTGTTTCCGGTTATGTTTCCATTTGAATA
>DATHJV010000070.1:0-7632 GCA_035489645.1 Minisyncoccota bacterium
GAAAATTCAAATCAATCACTGATTTTCTGGATAGAATTAAGCATAAAAATTTAAATAAAAAATCTATGGAAGCATTGATTAAATCCGGTTGTATGGACGATTGGGGGGATCGGGGTGTAATGCTTGCAAATTTGGAGGCGATGCTGGAGTATAATCACGAAGCAAATAATCTCTCCTTGAATCAAGTCTCCCTTTTCGGCGAGTTAAAAATTTTGACACCGCCGCTTACGCTAAGACCCGCGGCTCCTGCGACAGTGGCCGAAAAATTGCTCTGGGAAAAGGAATTACTGGGACTTTACATTTCCGGACACCCGCTGGAGAGAATTCGCGAGAAACTGGAAAGTCGAGATATCAATATCAAAAAAATAAAGGAAGAAATAAAGAATGGAGTACAAGTTACCATCGCTGGAATAATTGAAAATTCCAGAGGGGTTATAACAAAAAACAATGAGCGCATGGCGTTCCTAAAAATTGCCGACTTCACCGGCTCCATCGAAGTCGTGGCATTCCCTTCAATCTTCAAAGAATCTATCGATATCTTAGTCGCAGAAAAATGCATCGCGCTTTCTGGCAAAGTCTCTTTGCGCAACGGTGAAAAAAGCGTCATTATCGAAGCAGTGAAAGAGATTTAAGAAAAAAGTTTTTTATCTGAAATACCGTAACTGCGCATTATTTTATAAGCTTCATAGAGATCTCGTTCAAAGGGTTTTAAAGATTCTGAAGTGCCTTTTGACTTATTTCTTTGATTTTGTATTTTATCGCATAGCGATGCATTCATGCGCGGATGTTCAGTCAAAAATTTAATATAATATTTCTTTGTTTGGTAAGCACTTTGAGCAAATGATACATCGAAATAGAGGTAAAAATTATTATATCGAGGAATGGGAGCAAGATTATCCGATTGAGAAACTCTCTCTATAAACTTCTCGAAACTTAAAATTTTTGGTCCCGGTTCCGGAGTCGGAGCTGGCGGTCCTTGCTTCATATTATTTTAATTATACAAACTCATCGCTTTGTCCTTGCCTTCAGAAAAAATTGTTTCCACCGCTTCACTAACTTTTTTAGAAAGTTTCTTAATTTCTTCTAGTTCTGATTTTTTATATTCCCCTAGTAAAAAATTCAAGACGGCCTTCTCCCCTTTTGGTTTTCTGGCAACAGCTAGTCCACCTTGGGCGGATTTCTTCGACGGAGAAATACCAATTCTGATGCGCAAAAATTCTTCGCTCTTAAGAGCCTTAATAACAGAATTTAGTCCATTATGCCCGCCTGAAGACCGATTAAAAGAAATTTTGATTTTTCCTAAGGGCAAATCAATATCATCATAGATAACGACAAGGTCTTTTAAGTCATTTTTCCTTTTTATCAATGGGGCAACGGCTTTCCCTGAATTGTTCATAAATGTATCCGGCATCACAAACTTGACTTTATTTTGACCCATTTTTTTCTGTACCAGACTAGCCATAATCCGTCCAGTATTATGCCGGGTATTTTGGTATTCATCAGTGGGATTCCCTAAACCAACAACAATTTTCATTTACATATGATAACAAAGTATACGACACTGTCAATATTTTTTTGTGCTATAATTTCGACTTAATTACAAGCTTAGGTTATAATGACATCTATGGAACAACAAAAAAGCGGCAAACAATCATTTTGGGAACTCGTACGCTTTGCCGCTCTGGTACTTATTATCGTTATCCCCACGCGCGTTTTATTATTGGAGCCATTTGTTGTCTCCGGAAGTTCCATGTTCCCCACTTTTGAAAACGAAAATTATTTAATTGTAGATAAAATATCTTACCGACTAGGCGACCCGCAAAGAGATGACGTCATCGTGTTCCGATACCCAAATGATCAGACAAAATTTTTTATCAAAAGAATCATCGGACTGCCGAATGAAACAGTCGGAATAAAGGGCAACGTTGTAACCATAACAAATGCGGAACATAAAGACGGATTTACACTTGATGAGCCGTACGTAAAAAATACTTCAAATAATGATATGAGTTTCGAATTGAAGAGTGATGAATATTTTGTAATGGGCGACAACAGGAGCGGCAGCTCTGATTCAAGATATTGGGGACCCGTAAAAAGGTCTCTCATAACAGGAAGAGCGCTTCTTCGACTATTACCGGTAAATGAGATAGGCGTCCTGCCGGGCAAATATAAACAATCAGAATAAATATAAAAATAGAATAATGAAAAAAATTGCGAATAAAAATAAGTCCTCGGATGTAACCTCGCCCAAAGGGATGAGAGATCTGATGAATGACGAGTATTATTCATTCCAGGGATTTTTTGAAAAAGCTCAGGAAGTGGCTGTGTACTATGGTTTTAAACCGATTGACACTCCGATACTCGAACAGGAAGAAATTTTTACCTCGAGCATTGGCATAGGCACGGATATTATCGATAAAGAAATGTATACGCTAAAAACTAAAGGCGGTAATCGCCTCGCGCTGCGGCCGGAACACACCGCACCCTTGGTACGCGCATATATCGAACACGGAATGCAGACGCTCCCCCAGCCGGTTCTCTTATATCAATACGGACCTGCTTTTCGGCACGATAAACCACAGCGCGGACGTTACAGGCAATTTTGGCAATTTGATTTGGACTCATTGGGGTCTGATAAAAGCATCATGGACGCGCTAGTGATTAAAGCTGGCATGAGTATTTTAGAAGAATCGGGAGCGCCGAACCTTTCTATTGATATCAATTCCATCGGCGACAAGGAATGCAGAAATGGATACATAAAAGAGCTCACCAGTTATTATCGAAAGAATATCAGTTCTCTCGCCCCGATAGATCGTGAACGCTTAAAAATAAACCCGCTCCGGATACTGGATTCAAAAGAGAAAAAAACACAAGACATAAATGTGTCTGCTCCGGACTCTATTTCTTTTCTCTGTCCTTCTTGCAAAAAACATTTTAAAGAAGTATTGGAGTATCTAGAAGAAATGAATATATCGTACAATATAAATAAAAATCTTGTGCGCGGACTTTCATATTATACGCGTACTGTTTTTGAGATCTTAGAACAAGGGGGCGCGGAAGGCGAGCCAATTTCTCTCGCCGGCGGCGGACGCTATGATTACTTAGCGAGGCAAATTGGGTCAAAGAAGGACATTCCGGCGGTAGGAATCTCTATCGGAGTTGACCGAATAGTCTCATCCGCTTGGTATAAAAAATTGACACCACGCATATTGAAAAAACCAAAAGTTTATTTCATCCAGCTTGGCTCTGAGGCAAAATTAAAGAGTTTAAATATCATTGAAACACTGCGCAAAGCTCATATTCCTATCGCCCAATCGCTTTCTAAAGATAGTCTGGGTTCCCAGTTAGCCATTGCTGAAAAACTGGCTATTCCTTACACGCTCATCTTTGGAGTAAAGGAAGCGTTGGATAATTCTGTAATTGTGCGAGATATGTCAAATAGATCCCAAGACACTGTAAAATTAGACAAACTTCTGGAATACCTAAAGGAAATAAAATAGATGAAGAAAATTCTTCAAAAAAATGAGAAAATTTTACGCCTCACAGCGCGTGAAGTGCCCTTCAGGCAGATTAAGACAGCCAAAATAAAAAAAATTCTGGAAGAAATGAAAGAATCGCTTAAGAGCCAAGACGATGGCGTTGCTATTGCGGCGCCTCAAATCGGGTATTCACTGCGAATCTTTCTTGTCTCGGGAAGGATGATGAAAACGGGATTCTCCGCGCGAAGCCTTGGAGAGAATTATCAGAGCGGTGAAGTAAAAGTTAACGCTATTGGAGATGCAGAGGGTGCAAGCGCGAAGCAAGATCCTGAAGTGGTAGATATGGTTTTTATAAATCCGAAAATCTCTAAACTCTCCAAGGCGAAGGAATGGATGCCGGAAGGCTGCCTTTCGGTGCGCCCCCTTTATGGCAAAACCTTCAGGTCAAATAAGGCAACCGTAGTGGCGTATGATGAGAACGGCAAAAAATTTACCCGAGGCGCGTCTGGTATTCTGGCACAAATTTTTCAACACGAAACAGACCACCTAAACGGCATACTTTTTATAGATCACGCAAAGGATATCAGTGAAGAAATCCCAAAGAAAAAAAACTGATTTGATCATAATATGAACAATAAAGAGAATAAATTAAATTTCGTATTCTTTGGCACACCAGATGTTGCGAGTGAAACTCTGGAAATACTTATGCAAAATGGCTATGTGCCATCGCTGATTATTACTTCACCGGATGCCCAAAAGGGGCGAGGCTTGCGGATGCAAGCCTCGCCCGTCTCTATCTTTGCCGAAAAAAATGATATTGCCTGCATAAAACCCGAAAAATTGGATGAAGATTTTTCTAAGAAGCTGGAAGCTATGGGCTGTAAACTGTTCATTGTGGTTGCCTATGGAAAAATAATTCCTGAAAAGATACTGAATATGCCAAAACTCGGCTCCATTAATATTCACTATTCACTCCTGCCAAAATACCGCGGAGCCTCCCCGGTGGAATCCGCAATATTAAATGGGGACAGCCATACCGGCGTCAGTATTCAAAAAATGGAATTTAAAATGGATTCGGGTCCAATCATAGCGCATAGCGTTGTGCCAGTGCTGGGAAACGAGAAAGCTCCCGAATTACGAAAGCGTTTGATAAAAATTGGTGGAGAACTTTTGGTAAAAATACTGCCTGAATTTACCGCCGGAAGGATTAAGGAAATGCCGCAAGTTGAAAACGAGGCAACCTATTCTAAAAAAATTAAAAAAGGAGACGGACTGGTAAATTTGGACGTTGAATCTCCGAGAGTTTTATACAACAAATGGAGGGCCTATGCGCAGTGGCCCAGGACTTTCTTTTTTCGAAATAGCAAAAGAATAATCATAACTGATGCAGCGCTAGAAAATGGCCAATTTGTAATTAAAAAAGTCCTGCCGGAAGGCAAAAAAGAAATAAGCTGGGAGGATTTCAATCTACGCTATAGCGTAGATTAGCGCCCAATAGATCTTATTTAGATAAATCAACGTTTAACACCTCGAAAAAGATGAACTGTGTGCCCGCCGGCAATGCCCTGCTTATAAAGTTCAAGTGCTTTACCTGCGGAAACCTTATATGGTTCAAGAATTTTTTTCATTTCATCACCCGAAAGAGTTGAAGTCCCATTTGTGTAACCCATCTCAGTCAAAACCTTCTTGCTTTCCTCAAATAAATAAAATTCAAAAGATACGCCATATTGTTTCTCAATTTTATGATACCCTTCAAAATCAATTAGAGCTTCTGTCTGTTCTTTAAATCCAACATAAACTTCTTGAAAATCAAAATCGCATTCATTAAAAAGTTCAGGTATCAAATTAAGCGGCATACGTCCACCAAGTTCCGTAATTACAGTGCCGCCAGAACGAAGAATTTTCCTGGCACTTTGTAGATATGCAAACTGCGAGCCCATAGCATAAGACAAATATTTTTCTGACGGATTATATTTTTCATACAACTGTACAGGTAAAAATGTTCCTTTTTCAGCACCCATGCTTAAATCTTCTGTTCCAGAAGAAGGTAAATTCGGCACATTAGCATGAACAAGATCAACAATGGAACCGCTTTTTTCAATTGGTTCACAAAAAGAACCCACCAATGGAACTACCTCAATCCCGAACTTTTTAGCCGAGCTACCAATATTAACAACCGTCCCATTAAGAATTTCTGAATCAATATCAGTAACAATAAGTTTTTTGAGAGTATCTTTAAAAATGTATACAACAGAAATGCCCTCAACTCCGCTCCCGATTCCCACAATACCTAGATCTTTTACTTTATATCCTTCTTTGTCAAAAATCTGTTTAAGACGTTTCATGCCTACTGCCGTAAAAAAAGCCCAATTTTCTTCAAGATTGTCTTTATAGGGATACATACCCTCTGTTTCTATTATAGAAACTGGATCGGAGGTAATTCCAGTCTCGGCAAAGAGAGAAGTGATGTCTTTTTTCTTGCCTTCTAAAGTTCTTTTACCCTCTAAATTCGGCATATTTTAATACTTCGCAGTGTTCGGATTTCTTTTGGAGAGGCCTTTCATCATCTTTTTTATGCTGCGAGCTCCACGATGCTGCAATGTTTGCCGGCGATCTTTTTTCTTGCTAATTTCTTTAAAAAGATTTTCTTTAACCGTATCTATCGCAAGATACAAGTCCTCTTCATCCGCGCTCCCATAAAATTTTTCTCCTTTGGCGTTAATCAGACAGTCGGCATGAAAAACAGGACCTCCCTTGTGGTGTTTGGTACTCTTGCCCACTTCAAAAAGGGCAGTAACTTCCCCGCCGCTCTTTTCAATGCCGGAGAGCAACTTTTCCAAGTTAGTAACTCTTTTCAAAACATAATCTTTAATCGCCTCCGTCAATTCAATATTTTTCCCCAGTAAATTTATTTGCATATATTTATGAATGATCTATACATATCTTTTCACTAAACCATTGATAAATCTCTCGACGACATCTTTACCGTCTTTATCTTCAAAATCTTCTTTCTCTATTAGTAATTCAAGATTTGAATCAATAGTGCTTCCCCCTAATGCATGCCACATGGCATATTTTAGATCAATGCTTTTTTTAGGGTCGGTATCGTATTTATTCTTTAAACTATTGGCAAATTCGTAAATTTCTTCCTCCAGCCTTTCAGAATCTTCAGGTGATTTTTTGAAAACTTTTAATCTAAGATTACTCATTATATCTCTAAATCTCTTAACTTTTTCCCGATTGAATTTTATTTCCTTTTTTTCTTCCAGTTTTGATTCCATAACGATTCTATTTCTTTATGTCCCTGGTCAGAGCTTTCAAGACAATATCGAGCTCTATTGTCGCCACTCCGACCACCGTGTCAGCGCCACCGTAGTAAATATATAGCAGATCGCCTATCATAGCCATCCCGCAAGGGAAAACGACATTATTAACTACCCCGACTTTTTCATATAATTCTTTGGGTTCAAAGATGGGGTCGGTCGTGCGAGAAAGCACGATGGCGGGATCCGCCAGGTCCAACAGAACGGCACCGACGCGGTAGGTGTTGTGACTTTTGGATACACCGTGGTAAAGCAGCAGCCAGCCATTTTTTGTTTTCATCGGCGGCGCGCAGATGCCTACTTTCGAACTGTCCCAGGAATTTATCCTAGGTCCGATAATTCTAATGCACTTTTTGACAGTATCCTTTTTAAAATCTAGCGATTTTAAATAGTCACCGCACAGTTCGTTCCCCACCCTATGTAAAATAAAGTATTGGCCTTTCGTTTTTTCGGGGAAAATACAAGTATCCTTGTCATCGAAACCCTCTGGAGTGATTAAGATAGGTTTCTCCCACTTCCAATTCTTTTGCAAGAAGTCACGCTCGGTAATCGAAGTAATAGCGACTCGCGGTGGACCAATGCCATCAAAAGCCGTGTAGCACATATAAATATTTTTCCCGATTTTTGTCAGACGCGGGTCTTCACAGCCCGAATTCCCGCCCGAGATTTTTTTTGATTCAAAATCCTCTCTGGGACCATAGATCGGCTCAGGCAGTCTCAGGTCGATATTCACGCCATCTCTGGTCGATGCGTATCCGATATAGGAAGTATTGTCATTGGAAAGCGTTCTATATAATATGTGCGTCACATTTTTTATGCGCAATACGGCC
>DATHJV010000071.1:0-5234 GCA_035489645.1 Minisyncoccota bacterium
TCGTAAAATCCAAAACCTGATGCCATGCCTATACCGGCAGTAACCCAAAGTCCGCCGGCCGTCGTCAGACCCAAAAGTCTATTCCCTTGCAGAATAATCGAGCCGGCGCCCAAAAATCCTATACCGACAATTACTTGGGAAGCAATTCTGGTCGGATCCATCCCTCCTAAATTCCCGTATTTAAGACCTATCATTTCAGAAATTATGATAAAAACTGCTGAACCGAGAGATACCAGGGCATGCGTCTTCATACCGGCTTCCTTGTGCACCATAATTCTCTCCACTCCGATTAACATTCCGAGTCCCACGGCTACCGCTAACCTTAGAATAATTTCGCCATTTTGAGATAAAAATTGAGGCATATACTTATTATATAACAAAATTTTAAAAATGCCACGATATTTGCTAAATGAATTTTCTGTTTTCGCCCTTTTGGGCTCATCAGGCTAGATGCGCATCTCGCTAACAGTGGGGCGATTGGAATATATCTTTCGCCCCCGCATTCATTCATCTTTCGGAGGTTAGGTTACTTGCATTGAATTGAGAACTTCCTCAACTCCCTGCCACCACACCTCCACAAACTTCTCTCTGATAGATGGATGGGAAGAGCTTTGCTTCATTGCCTCCTCCGTCCATTTACCAGTTCCAATCCCCAGTTGATCCCGGATTTCACTATTCCTCAAGAAATCGTGTAGTTCCCCGAGAAACCTAACACATTCCATAAAGGACTCCTTTTCAGGCTGTGTAAATCCTTTAATCAGCCTGCCACTAATAGTCGGTTCCCAACCGCCAGCATAATCAATCACAACCGACACTTCTGATTCAGGAATTGCTCGACAGCCTTGAGTGATTAGTTTTGTTAATGCATCTGTCCGGATGAACATTATCTTGCTGACTCCCTTTTGCCAATCTTCCATGCCTCCAATTTCTGTCACGACACTTACTTCATTACTGAAGCTGTGTACAAACTGACCCATCCACACGAACGCATTCCAAGCATAGTGGTTATCGGAGACGATTTGAATTTGCGATTTCATTTTTATTCCTTTGTTTAGTTTAAGTTTTCTTACAAGATAGCAACCAAGAAAAGTTAATTTTCTAAGTTATTATCCTGCAAGAAAATAAGGAACATGGAAGGAACAAAGATGTAACTCTCGGTAATAGCATATCATAAAATAGTAAAGCTGTCAACCATTAATCTGGCCTTATTTTATGACTTATTTCACAACTCCCCCGCCAAGACAGATATCTTTATTGTAAATAACACAGGACTGACCGGAAGCGACTAAAACCGGCTTTTTAAAAATTATTTCGGCTTTTGTTTTATTCGTAATTTTAATCCTGCAAGGTAAAAATTCTCCGTGATAGCGAATCTGGGCGCTGTAGGTTTTATCTGGCAGAGGAGTCTCTGAAATCCAATTCGTATTCACAATATTAAGGCGAGGATTTAAAAAATTTAAGGAGCCGTGTCGGTCCCCTGTCCTCTTCCCTCCGAGGGCGAAGGCGGGAAAATTTTTTAAATCTTCGCCTTGTGAAACTATTAAAATATTTTTCTTGACATCTTTCCCGACAACATAATAAGCCCCGTCATTAGGACTCTTTTGGGTAATAGTAAAACCATGCCGCTCTCCAAATGTACTGAAAGATACGCCCTGGTGATATCCTATTATTTCACCCTTTTCATTCATGACCTTTCCCATTTTACTCCTTATGTAATGTTTTAAAAAAATTTTTAAGTCTATATCGCCCAAAAAGCAGATACCTTGGCTATCCTTCTTTTCCGCTACCGGCAGACGAAATTTCTTCGCCAAGCTGCGAACCTCTGTCTTTTTCATATGCCCGACTGGAAATAAAATTTTCTTTAGTTGCTCTTGTCGAAGAGTCCAGAGAAAATAACTTTGGTCTTTTGAGTGATCCTTCCCCTTCATCAGATGAAAAATTGAAGAATTTAAGGAGCCGTGTCGGTCCCCTGTCCTTTTGACTCCGAGGGCGAAGGCGGGAAAATTCTTCAAGTTTTCATTAGATGCGTAATGCCCCGTCGCGATATAGTCTGCTCCCATAGCAAGAGCTTTTTTCAAAAATGCGCCAAATTTTACTTCTTTATTGCACATTACGTCGGGGTTAGGAGTCCGCCCGGCTTTATATTCCCGGATCATATAATCTCCAACCTCTTTTTTATAGACATCTTCAAAGTCAAATGTCAGAAACGGAATATTTAAATGCGCGGACACACGCATCGCATCTCTTCGCTCTTCCTCCTCGTTACAAGATAAAAAATCGGGGTGCCACGTTTTAATAAAAACTCCGACAACGCCGTAGCCTGCCCGCTGCAGCAGAGCCGCGGAGACCGCAGAATCAACGCCTCCGGAAAGCCCGACAAATACAATCTTTTTTTTCATTTTAAATACATTAACACATTCCGCTCGTGGAGAGAAAACGACGTAGCGTAGTGAATATTTCCATCTTTGTCGTGGAGATAATAAAGATAAGACGATTTTTGCGGATAGATGGCTGCTTTTATAGCTTGCAGACCAGGGTTATTGATCGGATTACTGGGTAAGCCTTTAATTTTGTATGTTTCAGGCGCTACATCCACTTGCAGAGGAATATCCATCGCCAATCTTTTCCACAGGATACCGGAAATAAATCCCCTGTCTTTCTCCCCTTTCGCTTCTCCTTCAATCAGGGAAGCCATGATAATGATATCCTTCTCTGACTTGAGAGATTGAGCAATCTCAGGTTCAAGCACTTGCATTTTTTTCTCAAAGTTTTCTCTCATCGACTTTATTACATCTTGCTCCTTATCATTAGTCAGAAAAAAATAAGTATCGGGAAAAAGATAACCTTCCTGCTCTTTTGCAACGTCTAGAAATTTAGTTTTATTGAAATTAGACAATTTGGCAGCGAAAGCATCGGCAATTTGAGATACATTAAACCCTTCCGGAATGGTAACGACAGTGGGCGCGATATGGTGCTCGCCATTTGCTATACGCCTCGCTATTTCATAGACCGGCAATTTATCTTCGAAATAATAGTCGGAATATATCACATTTTTGTCATGACCGAAAATTGTCACTAATGCTTCAAAGACTACTCTGGAACGCACGATATGATTCTCTTTTAGTTTCAAAGACACGCTTCGCAAACTGTTTCCATGTTCGATTCTAAATATAGTTCCAACTGGAAAATCCGGCGGCGGCGAGAAAAGGAAGAGGAAAGAGAAATAAAAGAATACCAAAAACGCAACGACGCCGACTATCTGCCTGCTCCCTGAAAAAAAATTCGTCATATTTTACATCGGCAAATTTGTCGGCGGAGAAGCCTCCTTAGATTCGATACGCTCTAAAGTTGGCACTTTTAATATCTGGCCTGGGAAGTGCCACATTGTCGCTATTTCTTCCGTGTTTAAAACAAAAGTATGTGGATGAAAGTATGCCTTAATAATAGAGTCTACAGTAAAAACTTCAGGAATCGGCCAGCGAAAATGAGGTTTGGAGAAAATCTTTTGTCTGAGAGCTTCGTGGAAAAAAGAGCGTTCTCTGTATTCCCGGAGCATTCTGTTGGCTAAAAGCATTACTGTCTCCTTCGAGGCGGTAAATATGCCGCTATAAGCATCCCCCTGAGTACTATTATGACGCGACAGCTGATTACAGTCGGGCTTCGCATATTGACGCCAAATTAGGCGAAGATTTCTTCTACTACTCATGCTGAATGCTTCTTTTTTCGCTGCATAGAATACCCTTATTCCAGTTTCAAAACCGACTTTGCCAGTTTTGGCGGTCATTGCCGTTGTAACGTTATCAAAAAATTTTGGAGCACGTACCTCTTTTGATCGTGAGCCATCGTCGTTTATCCTTATATTGGTGTAGGGCTTGAGTAGTCTCTTTAACTCTTCTAGTGATTCTTCTATCCAATCATGTTTGCCAAACCAAGTGCCATGCGTATGCCACGTCTTCTTTGAAGGTGTAATGACGATTTGAGACCACATTTGTTCTCCTGGACCAAGCGAACCGAAAAGCTCCACTACCGGAGAAATAGGGTCAACCTTATATTCTTCTTTTGGGTCTTCATCCAGTCCGAAATCAACGTAAGTCTTAATTGGATAGGCTTCATGTTTTTCCAATTTGAATTCACAACCCCAGCCATTCCAGGCGCTATTTTTTGAAATTTCATCTACCGCCAGCGTATAATCCTCTACCTCTTTGATTTGCGCTTGGGGATATTGGGCGTACATTTGGGTTTCGATCAGACCCCGAACGCGCGTCGGTGTACGGATGTAAAAATGCACCTGTCCTTCAATTGACGCAATTTCTAAGGAAAACCAAAACCAAACCGCTCCTTGCCAATATTCTTCCTTGCCGCCTTTGTTGCTCATATGGTAAAGGGCGTTGGTGATGAAAAGTTCCATTGCTTTGGGGCTCCGCAGAACATCGCGCGGAGGGATGATCTCGAGCAGTACAAAATCAATGCCGGAAATAAAATCCTGCTGGATGTAATGAAGCCAGAAGATCCAAGCAATTCGGCCGAGAATGATAACACCAATGAGAGGCAAAAGCTCACGGATAACATCATAGAGCAAGTTATAATGCCAAAGCACAAGGGCTAGAATTATAACAAAAAGCCAAGGCCAATATTCTTTTATAGCATTTTCTGCTTCGTCCAATAACTCAGACATTCCTACATTTTATCTAAATCACGCTGTAAAGTCCACTTTTATTCTTCTTGAAATATTTCGAGTTCGCCAGGTTCACTAAAATAGTATTTTTTTTGAAATATCTCTCCTTATTTACTTTTTGAATTATCAGTTCCCTCCTAAGTGGTCCTTCCCTTCCGAGTATATCCGCGATAACTTCACGAGCAATGCCTTTCTTGTATCCCCACTCAGAGAGTGCATACATCCCCCGGCCAACCAGAACAAACCGGGGATCTTTGATAAGTTCATTATGACAGGTGGCATAGTGAATTTTTTTGTTAAAAGTTTTCCCGATAGCATCGGCCACTTCTCTAAAATGCATGGGCGAACCGCTCTTTCTCATTACCAGATAGGCATAATCTTTTACCCCGCGAACCCGGATATTTGGCGAACTCGCTTTACCCCACTCACCCAGGGGATTTTTCGCCATCTTTTTAGACATCGAAAGCCACCTGCGAACCATTTCATCATCTCGATATTCAAGAGCTACATCTTTTATATGCTCCAGAAACTTTTTAATCATTTCTGTTTCCGGCACCAG
>DATHJV010000072.1:0-2835 GCA_035489645.1 Minisyncoccota bacterium
TTTTTTTGATGGGAAACAGGGTTTTGGAGATTGGCGGTGGTGTAGAACATGCGACGAATAATCAAATGGAATTAACCGCGCCGATAGAAGCTTTGAAATATTTAAAATCTAGAATGTCAAAGACCGTCTCGGACATTGAAATTATTTCTGATTCAAAATATGTGATTTTGGGAATCACTGAATGGATTTTTAATTGGCAGAAAAAAAATTGGCGAGGCGCGAATAAAAAACCTGTTCTAAATCGCGAACTTTGGGAGGAACTCCACGCGCTTGCGCAAGAGTTGAAACCAAAATGGACCTATGTCGAAGGACACACCGGTAATATTTATAATGAACGAGCCGACGAGATAGCCACAAGTTTCGCGGAAGGTGAGCCGGTAATACTTAAAAAATAACTAATAAAATTATGAATGGAAATTCTTTCGAAAATCAAAAACCCCCGCAAGAACAACTAGCTTTAAGAATAGAAATTGCCACCGAAAAAGACTATGAAGCATATAAGAAATTGAGAATTGAAGCAGTTACTGGCTCAGATGCACAGATGTTTGGTGTGACGCCGGAAGAGGTCGTTATAGAGCAGTCGAGAAGTGATTCAGAATGGAAAGAATCCTTGTCTGGAGACGATAAATTTATTATTCTGCTTTGGGGAGGTACAGAAGCCATAGGATGTGTTCGTGCAAGAATGACGAAAGAAAAAGGAGTTTGGTCTTTAAGTTCTGGCTATATAAAACCGGGATTTCGCGGACAAGGTATAGGAAAAAAGATGTATGCGGCACCTTTAAGAGAGATAAAAAAACGAGGCGGCGAAAAAGTCCAAATTGGAGTGAACATCGTAAACGAAAAATCTCTAAACATAGCCCAGATTTTTGGGTTTAAAAGCGTAATCGTTACAAATGTAAAAGGGAGAGACTGGAATGAAATGGATTTAGACTTGACTAATCCAGAAGTAATTAAAAAAATTGATGAGGTTTTAGGGCAAACGAGTAATACTTAAAAAATAACTAACTTTGATATAATCAATTTATGGAAGGAAATCCAGATAGTCAAAAAGAAAACTTGCAGTCTATTTACGCAACCAGACAAGAAGCAGAGCGAGGGGCACATATTAGTGATTGGGGACTAGCTCGTTATCAGGAAGTTCTTGGTATTGATGTTGCTGAGATGAAGGGCAAGTTGGTATTGGATATCGGTTCCGGCAAAAGTGAAAAATTTTCAAAAGAAGCGGCTAAAATCGGAATAAAAGTTGTTTCAATGTCACCCCATTTAAAAAATAAAGATGCGGCGTTAACAGACGAATTTTTACAAGATTGGCAAAAAAGTTCTGTGGCTGGGAAAGCTCAAGAGATGCCTTTTATAGACGATACTTTTGATTATGAAGTGGCATTATATTCTGTTCCATATTATTTACCATTCAATCAGGAGGAGTATAAAATATTTTTTAAAGAAGTTATCAGAACTCTCAAGCCGGGAGGCAGCGCTTACTTTGCACCAATTTTTAAAAATAAAACCATCGAAAACGATTTTGTTCCTAGAAAGTTTATTTCTGAGGTCTTAAAACAATTTTCTGACATAACATATAAAATAGAAAAATTGAATGATGCGGACAAAGAATATCGTTTAGTGCTAAAAAGAACTTATTTTTAAATGCGGGATAGAGTCTTTTATTCAATTTGTTTCGGTTTTATATTTGGAGTGCTTTTGCGCTCCTTTTTGTTTGTAAATTTTTATTTCATTATTTTATTGAGCGTAATTTCTTTTGCGCTATTTTTATTTTTTTCCTTGCTTTCTAAAAGCAAATGGAGCGTAATTGTTTCAATTTTTATCTTTGCTTTTTGTTTGGGCATTGTCAGGTTTCATTTGGCAGATGTTTTAGCGCCTCCTACATTTGAATTGCAAGTTGGATCGAACGTTTCTTTCAGAGGAAAAATTGTAGATGAGCCAAGTATTGGAGAAAATGGCCAGAAATTAACTGTTGATGTACAACTTTTATCAAAAGGGGAAGAAGCAAAAATTTCGATTTCTACAGGCTTGGATACTGATTATAAATATGGAGACGAAATCAAATTCAGTGGGAGGTTGCAACGACCAGAGAATTTCATTACTGATCAGGGAAAAGAATTTGATTATATAAACTATTTAAAAAAGGATGGGATCTTTTACATAATGAGCTACCCGAATATTGAGATAGTTTCAAGAGGTAATGGCAACTTAATAAAAAGCTCGCTATTTCAAGTCAAAGAAAAATTTTTAGAAAAAATGAATTTAGCGATTAGGAGTCCCGAATCACTTTTGATGGGTGGACTTATTTTAGGAGAGAAGTCAGATTTTGATAAAGCTCTAAGGCAAAGTTTTGTGAATACCGGCACGATCCATGTCGTGGCTCTCTCCGGATACAACGTAACAATAGTGGCGGAGTGGTTTATGAAGTTATTTAAATTTTTACCTCAGCACTTGGGCATCGGTATGGGTATTTTTGCGATTCTGCTCTTTATTTTAATGACTGGCGCTAGTTCCACGGCGATACGAGCGGGTATAATGGCAACGCTTGCGCTTATCGCCCGCGCGACTGGGAGAAATTATGATGTCGCGCGTGCTCTCATTCTCGCCGGCGTATTTATGATTATTTTGAATCCATTTGTGTTAGTCTATGACGTCTCTTTCCAACTTTCATTCATTGCCACAGTCGCAGTGATATTCCTGGCGCCCCGAATTGAAAAATATTTTTCATGGGTAACCAAAAGTTTCGAATTGCGGGACATTGTGTCTGTCACTTGCGCCGCTTATATTTTTGTCTTGCCCTTCATTCTTTATAAGATGGGCAATCTTTCCCTAGTC
>DATHJV010000073.1:0-3688 GCA_035489645.1 Minisyncoccota bacterium
CAAAGAAAAAGACGTCGGGGCGATACTCATGGGCAAGGGCCGAAACGGCAAGCTTCTGGCAATATTGCAGTTGCGCGCCGGCCGGAATAAAAAAAAAGGTGAACCGCAAACTTATCCTGGCGCATGCGAGATCAGCATCCATGCCAAACTCAAAAAAGGAGAAGATTTCTTTGAAGGTCTTAAAAGAGAAGTCGAGGAAAAGTTCGGCAAGGAAATGGCGTGCATCATTCAAAAAATGCATGATGAGAACCAGTTAATCGAACTGGTCAACGACAAACAGAATATTACTTACGGAGCAGTCGTCGGGGAAAGAATCATAAGAACACTACTCATTAAACCACAAAGTCCTGAGTTCGCGGGGTTCCGTCTGATCCGCCACGATGAGGTCGACAAGATTGTCAACGTGGAAACGTTGTCCGAAAGAATCGGCCCGATCGAACCAGAAACCGTTGCAATGTTCCGTAACGAGAAAACAGTCGTTGAGCGTGCCTTCCAGAAATTCGGTTGAGATTTACCCTGAAAATTCTCACCAATCTCTTGGGATTAGTGAAACAGCAACAACCGCGCGAGCTTGTATCCGCGGTTTGTTTATTTAATATCGAAATTAACTGTCTTTGGCGAAACCGAAGCAGGGCTTCCGTTTTTTAAATATCGAAAAATTGTCTGGATTAATATTAATACTTTTACCGCGATATGTGTTGACAATATTGCTAAAATGTATTATGATTTCATTGCAGTACATTGTTTCTTGAAAATCAAAAGTGTCGTTGAAGCAACCGACATACTAAAAATAGCTTCAAAAATGAAAGGAGGCCGCAGTGGCCAAAACCCCGCAAGACGCAGTCGGACTGATGCTAATGTTTAGGAACCCAAAGCCTGTAGGAATACTACGGGTTAGAGGTCCTTTGAACGAGCACGGTAAACCCCAGAAATGGCAGAACGGTTGCCAAACCGCCGTTGCTGGAAAAAAAGAACCAGAGGACTCGAGCTACCTCGCAACTCTTTGGAGAGAGATCGGGGAAGAAATCTGTCCCGAATTCGTTGAAGTTGTCCAGGAATTCTATCGCGCGGACAAGTTGGTACAGCTCGTGGACCGAGAAGATCCAGTCGATCATATGAGAATCACGGTATGGGGAGTCATGCTGGAACGGGCCACGGATTTCGATATGGTTACCAATCGATTGTCTGCATCGGGCGACAGTTTCAGACTAATCCGAGCCGACGAGGTCAAAGACATCGTCGACTTGCAGAAAATACCTCCAGAGACGGGCGTAACGGATGGGAAAATCGCCATGTTCCCATTACCCAAAGAGGCAGTGGTGGAGGCCTTTGCAGTCTTCGGTTGAGATTTCCACCTTAAAATTTCCCAAATCGCATGGAATGCGACAAACAAGCCGCGCGAGTAAAGTCTCCGCGGTTTGTTTTATTTAATACCAAAACTTAATTGTCTTTGGCAGCTTCGAGAGTCACAGGCACATTTATCTGCACACCCCTGTGAAGAACTTTCAGATTTACTACTTGCCCGATATTTTTTGTTCGAATAATAGCAGCGAGATTTGTCTTGTCATCTAGTTTAACTCCGTCAACTTCCAGAATTATGTCATTCTCCACAATGCCTGCTTTATCGGCTGGAGATCCGGGGATAACGGCAAGCTCGCTTGCACTTCCTCCGGCTTTTACCAGCACTCCATAGTCCACAGTTAAATTATTTTTTTCTTTCATATCCGCATCAATTGCCACATATCGTACCCCTAAGTATGGACGGACAATTTTACCAGTGGATTTTACCGATTCAATTGCTCCCTTGACGCTATTTATCGGCAGTGCGAAGCCGACATTTTGAGACCCTTGCGCAACAGCAACATTAACACCAACTACCCTCCCCGATAAATCCAGCAACGGTCCGCCGGAATTCCCCGGATTAATTGCCGCATCCGTTTGAATCACATGATCCAGTAATTCAGTGTTTCCGGAAAAATCCCCTGCCGTGAGAGATCGCGCCAGGCCAGAAACCACCCCGACCGAAACCGTATTCCTAAATTCGCCCAAAGCATTGCCGATAGCAATAACATCCTGCCCCACTTCCAGAGAGTCCGAATTACCCAAAGTAAGGGATGGGTAATTGCTTCCTTCGATCTTAATCAGCGCAATATCTAAAATCGGATCGCGGGCAACGACTTTGGCTATGTGTTTCTTGCCATCATTTGTAAAGACTGTGTACTCAACATCCTTTTGGTCGACAACATGTTTATTGGTAACAATCAGGCCATCACTTGAAACAAAAAATCCTGATCCCCCGCCAATTTCTTTTTTTTCTGTGCCATTTTGGCGGTATTGCGGCATATTAAAATTAAAACCGGGAAAATCGGGGAACATATCGCCGAATGGATTTTGATCTTGATTGGGATCAATATAAGTTTCGTATTTCGGCACCTCTTTTGAGATAATTATGGAGACGACAGCCGGATTTGTTTTTTTCACTGCATCAATCACAAAATGTTCCTGCGAAAAAATTGTTTGCTTTTCCATAATTTTCTCGGCATCAGCGCTGCTTCCACTTCCAGCTTGCGCTTCTTGCAAGTATTCTTTGGCAAAATACCCGAAAATATTGGCCCGATAGTGCCATACTATGGGAAGACCAGCCGCAATAATAAGCAAAACACATAATAAACTGACAAAAAACGCCGAAACAAAATCTTTATTTGTAAAGGTTTTTTTGATTAATTTTAATATATTAAATTCCTGCATATTTTCGTTTATACGTGATTAATTGTCAAAATGGTGCACGATTTTCAGCCAAAATGATTGTACAAAAAGTTCATTTTCTAAGCAAGTGATTTTTGTAAACTTTGATCCTATAGGGCTTTAAGCGAACTATTTTGACAAAAATACCGTTATTTTCCAAATCTTTTTTGAGATTCTTGACATATGCTTTTTGATCATATCCCAAAGCGATAATATCCGGGCGCTCTTTACGGATGTGAGGAATGTGATTTTTAATTCCGGAGAGCACCACTTTATCTGCAAATTTATATTTTTTGATTAAAGCCATCCTTTCTTTCTCATTTAATAAAGGCAAATTCCCTTTTATCCGTTTCACGTTGATATCTCTGGCTACCGAAACAATCAGAAACTGTTTCAAAGGTCTCTTGACCAGTTTTCGCGCCTGCTTAAAAAAATCAACATGACCTTTGTGTAAACCATCAAAAGTTCCAAAAACCATGATTTTTGTTTTTTTCATTTATTTTTATTATATAAATACTGTTCTGCGATCGCAATAAAATAATTAACCCTCCAAATCCAATTACAAATGCAAAGCTTATATACTCCCTCTTACTGCCCCCCTCACACCACAAAATTCTTCTTGACGATGCCTCCCTTGGCTGTGATTGCTGCAGTTGTGAGCACCTCGGTATAGGTGCCGTCTTGATTCTTGCGGTCAATCGTGAAAACATATTTGTTGTCCGCAAGCAGACAGAAGTATCTTCCGAACTCGTCGGCTACGCTCCGGCCGATCTCGGTGCCACCTTTAGCGGTCTTGATGTGGATGACGGCATAGGAGAGAGGGTTGCCGGAGAGATCGGTGATCGTGCCATAGGAGTGAGGAG
This sequence comes from Minisyncoccota bacterium, assembly GCA_035489645.1. Taxonomy (GTDB): domain Bacteria; phylum Patescibacteriota; class Minisyncoccia; order Phycocordibacterales; family UBA9973; genus UBA9973. The sequence continues at coordinate 3,609 of DATHJV010000073.1, forward strand.
CGAACCCTAACATGCGAACGAGAAGCAGAATGGCATAGAGGATAGAGACGGTGATGTTGAAAGTAGTGGGCAGGATTGAA
>DATHJV010000074.1:0-2857 GCA_035489645.1 Minisyncoccota bacterium
CACTCCGGCGCTCCGGCGAATTTGGCTGTCTACGCGGCGCTATTGGAACCGGGGGACACAGTACTCGGGATGGATTTGTCACACGGAGGGCATTTAACTCACGGGCATCCGATGACTCTGCCTGCAAAGCTCTATAAATTCGTGACATATAAAATGAAAAATCCGGAAACGGGGGAAATTGATTATGAAGATTTGCGCCGCGTGGCGTTAGAATCTAAACCGAAAATAATCTTGGCCGGCTTTTCAGCTTACTCGCGCACACTGAATTATAAAAAATTTGTGGAAATTGCGAAAGAAGTCGGCGCAATCACGATGGCCGACATGGCACACATTGCGGGGCTCATCGCCGCCGGCGTACTACGCAATCCGTTTGATGATAGTTTTGATATCATTACTTCGACTACCCACAAAACTCTCCGCGGTCCGCGCGGAGGCATAATACTCACTCGCGAAAATGAGGAAATTGCCAAAAAAATTAATAAATCCATTTTCCCCGGCATTCAAGGGGGTCCGCATATGCACACCATAGCCGCAAAAGCTGTTGCCTTTGGAGAAGCGATGACGCCTGCATTCAAAAAATACGCGCGACAGATTCTAAAAAATGCCAAAGCAATGGAAGTAGTAATGCGACAAAATAAAATTCGCATGATTGGCGGCGGTACTGACAATCATCTCATTTTGGCGGATGTATTTGGTTCTTTAGGCGTTACTGGAAAAGAAGCGCAAACAGTACTCGATGAAGTCGGTATAACGCTCAACATGAACGCCATCGCGGGGGATACCAGGAAGCCGCTTGACCCTTCAGGCATACGCTTTGGCACTCCGGCTATAACCACGCGCGGTTTTAAAGAAAAAGAATGCGCGAAGGTAGCCGAACTCATGATTAAAGTCTTGAAGAACAAAGACGATAAAAAAATTAAAGATTCGGTGCATAAAGAAATAAAAGCTCTCGCCAAGAAGTTTCCGATACCAAAAAAGTTTGTGTAGAAATGTATGGATCTAAAAAATAAGGTTGTAGTAATAACAGGAGCATCGAGAGGATTAGGTAAATCATTGGCACGCATTTTATTTAATGAAAAAGCCAAGGTTATTATTAGCGCGCGTTCAAAAAAAGAGTTAGTCGCTGCTTGTAAAGAAACTGGCGCAATATCTTTTGCCGGAGATGTAACAAAAGAAAATGACCTAAAAAAGCTTGCCAATTTTGCCATAAAAAAATATGGAAGAATAGATATTTGGATAAATAATGCTGGTATTGTTTTACCGCACCAAGAAATAGAGAAAATTAATCCAAAACTTGCTCACCATGTTTTTGAAGTAAATTTCTTTGGAACTTTTTATGGTTCTCGCGAAGCAATGAAGATTATGAAAAAACAAAAGCGGGGAACCATAATAAATATTGGTTCGATAAGTTCCCTTGTTGGAAGGCCATTATCATCTATTTATGCTTCTAGCAAGTGGGCAGTGAGAGGATTTACTGAATCACTTCGTTTAGCGCTTGAGCCGGAAAATATTTCAGTAATCGCGGTGCATCCAAGTGGCTTTCAGACAACTATTTTCGGCAAATTTAAACCCGTAGGATACGATGATTGGATGAAAACTGAATATGTAGCGGATAGAATAGTCAGAAATCTAAAACTAAAGAAACCAAAAACTGAAATTACGATTAATAAAAAATGAAATAATCTAAATCTACTTTACTTAACTAAAGTAAAATAAATTTATGCAAACTATTTTTGACTCAGAGAATAACAGTATCATAAGGATAGACAAAGGTGAGGAGTGCTTAAGTGTTTTAAAGTCTCTCGCGAAGTCAAAAAATTTATCTTTTAATTTTTCCATGATCGGAGGATGTTCCGAAGTGGAACTTCAATATTATGATGCGAAAGCAAAAAAATATTTTTCGAAAATATTTGATATGGAAAATATTGAGATACTCTCAGTAAATGGCAATGTCTGCTGGCATAAGAATGAGCCGATTGTTCACGCGCATGGAGTTTTTTCTGACGAAAGCTATGAAAGTTTCGGCGGGCATGTTTCCAAACTCATCATATCGCTCACTGGCGAGACAATAGTTGACTGGTTGCCGGAGAAAATCTATAAAAAAGAAGATGAAAAAACCGGTTTGAAATTATTTTGCGCCGAGATACTTTAGCTAACTAAAGTTTAAAAAATTATGGAACTGCAAGTCGGAGTGAAGATCTTTAAAAAACAAGGATAAAAAATACCTGGTAGTTTGTCGTTCGGTCGATAAGTATCCGGAAGTCGGAGCAAAGTGGGATATAATCGGTGGAAGAATAAATCCTGGTTTTTCTTTGCTCGAGAATTTAAAGAGGGAAGTTACGGAGGAAACCGGATTTGAAATTAAAGGTGAAGCAAAGTTAATAAATGCGCAAGACATTTTCCAAAAAGATAAACACATTGTTCGTTTGACGTATTCGGGTTTTGCGGATGGCGTAGTGAAATTAAGCGACGAGCATTCGAAATATAAATGGCTAACTTTGGAAGAAATTTCAAAACTTGAACCCATGGACAAGTATTTTAAAGAAGTTCTGGAGAAATTTATTGTATAAATTTCCTTTATTCCGTAGCACATTGTAGGAACAAAGATTCTATCATTTTTAGATAAGTCTACTCTTTTATGCACTCCATAAGTTTTTCATGCACGAGGCCGTTTGATATTATGGCCGAACGGAATGGTCTACTGTAATCAAGCTCCCTGCCGTCATATCCGGTCACCTTACCTCCGGCTTCTTCCACTATTATATGCGCTGCAGCGATATCGTAATTTTTAGCACTTACTTGCAAGTTACCCACAAACTCTCCACTAGCCACTAGACAAGCTTTATTAACTGCCCCA
>DATHJV010000075.1:0-13799 GCA_035489645.1 Minisyncoccota bacterium
CCGGAGATCACGAGCGGCGAGCGCAATCCTGCCAAGAGAAGGAAAAAAATATATCTGGATTATCTGCAAAATCGCGTGGGACAAACGACCGCCTCGGTTTACTCTCTGCGCGGAACACCCGAGGCCGCAGTCTCCACTCCGCTAAAATGGAGCGAGTTAACTCTAAAAAATAATCCGAAGAATTTCACGATCTTCAATATTCATAAACGCCTGCAAAAGACTGGAGACATATGGAAACCCGTGATCCGGGAACGCATCAATCTAGCAAAGTCCATAAAGTGTCTGGAGAGAAGCTTAAAAAAGGCAGAGAGACCTTGAATTTATTACGAGTAGCAACTAGATATGCTTATTATTGAACCGATTCGCAATTTCTATGCCCGATTTGAGAGACCGATTTCATCTTTTTCCCTAGTGCTCGGATTCATCTTTGATGCTTTAACGCTAAAACGCGTAGACGCTTTATGGGAAAATATTTGGATCCTTGGCCACCTCGTGATTGTCGGAATTTTTATTATTCTGATTCATCATACCGAGAATTCCGAGGGAAGCGAGAAAAATCCAAACAGCGCTCATTTTTGGTATGTCAATATACTGCAGTTTTTCTTTGGAGGACTTTTTTCCGCTTATTTGGTTTTATACTTTCGGAGCTCGGATATCTTTGTGACCTGGCCATTTATTGCAATTCTCCTTATCACTTTTATTGCTAACGAATCTTTAAAACGGCATTACGTCCGGCTTAGCTTTCAAATAAGCCTGTTTTTCTTATCTATTTACTCGTTTACAATATTCTGGGTACCGGTAGTAACTCATAAAATTGGCACACGCGTATTTTTAGCCTCCGGAATCATCAGTCTCATCATAATTGCAATTTTCCTCAAGGTTTTATTTTATTTTATAAAAGATGATTTTACACAAAGTAAAAAATTGATCGTATCTCTAATAGTCGGCATTTTTATTTTAATTAATTTTTTATATTTCACCAATTTAATTCCGCCGATTCCTCTTTCTCTCAAAGACGCCGGTGTGTATCATTCCATCCAAAAAAATGCAGAGGGGGGTTACGAGGTTACCTATGAGGATTATGACTGGACGCGATATCTTCAATTATATCCGGATTTTAAAAAAGCGTCCGACGCACCGGTTTATGCTTATAGCGCGATTTTCTCCCCGAAAGATCTCGATCTTACTATTATTCATGAATGGCAGCATTTCGACGAAATGCAAAATAAATGGACAACAGCGGGTCAAATAAGCTTGCCCGTAGTCGGTGGACGAGACGGTGGTTTTCGAACATATTCAGCGCGCTCAAATTTAGGTCCCGGTAAATGGCGGGTTAACATCAAAACCCTACAAAACAAAACTATCGGCAGGCTACGTTTTAATATCATGCCGGTCGACGCCGAGCCAATCCTCACAACTAGGGTATTATAGCATTAAGTTTTTTTAAGCCCTTTTCGTCGTAGAGGATTGTTTTTAAGTTTGGATATTTTTTAAAATCCAGGCCTTCAAAATATTTAGTTTTATCGTCAATGAATACAACTTCTTCGTTTATATTCAGAGCGCATATTTTTTCCACTGCTTCCTTTTTACTCTCTGATACAATAATGATTTCAGAAAAGAAAGATCCAATACCCGTACTTTTAATTTTATCCAGCTGCCACTCTTTATTTGCGTGAGTTATCATATAGCAATTTTCTCTTCCTAATTTTCTTACAATTTTTAGTAATTCTTTATTTATAAAATTCTTGCTTTCTCCAAGTATTTCTTCATATAGATTTGCTCTGACAGAAAAATGACTAAGCAATTTTTTTAAACTAAACTGGGTTCCCCCAACTTTATTATAATACTCATTCGTCGAAGTATTTGACACACCTTCTCTTTCTAGGCAAGCGTATAGGTGCCTTAGAAATTCTTTAGTATTAAACAACACGCCGTCAAAATCAAAAATGACTTTCATCCGAGTAGTAAATTTTATTTAATAATGTTTATCATTATATCCCGTAATCAAAAATTTAGTACGAGACAGGTCTTAGTTTTCAATAATCTTAGCTATACAATCGGCTAATTTCTTTGAATCATGGCGGATAAAACTTCTAATATTTTGCAATTCATCTTCCTTGCTTTTTTTAATAAATAAACGCGATAGCAGCGACGCTCGAATTACTCTTTTATCATCTAAATCGTCTGTTACCAACACTCCATCGCCTTCTTGAAGTTTATAACGTTTTACCTGTCCTTTTGACGGAACTTCATTATTGATTAAAATATAATCAACGGGTTTTCCCAAATATTTTTCGATCAGCCGGACATAGTCGCTTGCCTTCCAGTGGATAGTATGCCCTTGCTTGTTGGTCAGATTTATCGGCAAAATTATTTTTGCTTTGCTTTTTATCAACGCTTGTTGAAAGCCATTTACGATAATATTAGGAATTATCGAAGTGTAGTAATCTCCCGGACCCAGGATAATATAATCCGACCCGATAATCGCGCGCTTGGCATTTTCATTTAACCGGACATCACCCTTATAGAAGATCTTTTCAATCGGCGATTTTTGAATATCAGTATGATCAATCTTTGTTTCCCCTTCAATCAAAGTACCGTCCCGGAGTAAAATGGATAATTGCGCTTTGTTTTTTGTCACAGGTATCACACTGCCCCTGACTTTTAGAATTCCTGACGCCACTTCTACTCCTCTCCCGAAGTCCCCTGTAACTTTCTCCAATGCGGCCAGAAAAATATTTCCAAAATTGTGACCGGAGAGACCGCCGTTCTCAAATCTATAATTCATTAACTTGCGTACAATGTCGCTATGTTCGGAGAGGGCGACGAGACACTGCCTTACATCTCCCGGAGGTAGAACGCCGAGCTCATCTCGCAATACTCCCGTCGAGCCGCCATCATCAGCCATGGAAACAAGGGCAGAAAGAGAAACATTTGGAACATACTTAAGACCGGATAAGACAGTATAACTTCCGGTGCCACCGCCTACAGTAACTATATTTTTCATCATTAAATGATAGCTTATATAGCAATTTTTTGCTATATTTATGCCCATGTGCGGAATCGTTGGATACATCGGAAAAAAGGAGGCCTGGCCCGCTTTAATCAAAGGATTAGAACGGCTGGAATACCGCGGCTATGATTCGTCTGGTATTGCACTATTGGAAAAAGGTGAATTTTTAATATATAAGAAAAAGGGTAGAGTTGCGGAATTGTCAAAATTTGTAAAGAGCAGAAATAACAACGCGCTATCGGGTGGAGTCGGCATCGCGCACACTCGTTGGGCAACGCATGGAGTGCCTTCAGACATAAATGCTCATCCACATTTATCAAACGGCGGAGATATCGTCATCGTGCACAACGGTATCATCGAAAATTATCTATCCATAAAAAAAATATTAATCGGTAAAGGATATAAGTTCGTGAGCGACACCGATACGGAAGTCTTGGCGAACTTAATTGAAGATATTAAAAAAAATACCAAAGTTACTATTGACGAAGCGGTACGTCTGGCGCTCCTGCAAGTGGTCGGAGCTTATGCGATTTTGGTTTTATCCAAAAACGAGCCCGGGACAATGATTGTGGCTAAAGTCGGCTCTCCGGCTGTCATCGGCATAGGCAAAGGTGAATATTTCATAGCCTCCGACGCCACGCCGATCGTTTCACATACAAAAAAAGTGATTTATTTAGAAGACGGATCCATGGGGATAATTAAAAGCAATAAGAGGGGTGGAAAGCTAATACTTAAAGTAAAAACCATCAAAAATAAAATACTAAAAAACCCTTACGTTCATACGCTAAAAACTAAAATAGAGGAGCTGGAGAAAGGTGGATATCCGCACTTTATGCTGAAAGAAATTTTTGAGCAACCTGAATCTCTGCGCAATACCATCAGGGGCCGCATAATCCAAAATAAAGGTAACATGAAATTCGGCGGACTGGAAAAATTTAAAAAGGAACTTAAAAATTTGAAACAATTGACGATAACCGGAATGGGGACAGCGCGTTTTACCGGACTGATAGGTGAATATGCGTTTGAAGAGCTCGCCGGCATTCCGACAAAAGTAGAATACAGTTCGGAGTTTGCTTATCGCAATACCGCCAGTCCTCTCCACACCGGACTGATCGCTATTTCACAATCCGGAGAAACTGCCGACACGTTAAACGCCGTTAAAAAGGCCAAAAGTGAAAAAATACTGACTTTGGGAATTGTGAATGTCATCGGTTCCACTATTGCGAGAGTCGTTGACGCAGGCATCTACAACCACGTCGGACCGGAGACTGCTGTCGCTTCAACCAAAGCATCGACCTCGCAGGCGCTTCTCGTCATTATGCTCGCCCTTTACTTTGGCATTATGCGCGGTCTTCCAAGATCCAAAAATCAGGAAATTATAAAAGAGATAGCTAAACTTCCCGCTCTGGCAGAGAAAATTCTCAAAAAAGCGGACGTTATTAAGAAACTCGCGAAAAAATACAAAAATTACAACAACTTCTTTTTTCTCGGCCGTAAATATAATGCCGGCACGGCGATGGAAGGCGCTCTCAAGATGAAGGAGTGTTCATACATTCACGCTGAAGGATGTAATTCTGCCGAACTCAAGCATGGGCCAATTTCTCTCATTGATAAGAATTTTCCCTCGCTCGTCATCGCGCCGACCGACAGCATCTATGAAAAAAATAAAACTCATATTGAAGAGATAAAAGCGCGAGGAGGTAAAGTCATCGCGCTGACGAGCGAGGGAAATTCGGAAATGGAAAAAATCGCCGATGATGTAATTTATATTCCCAAAACTCTAGAGATGCTGACTCCAATTCTGGCTTTTATTCCGATGCAACTTTTGGCATACTATATTGCGGTCGAGCGCGGTAATGATGTAGATAAACCTCGCAATTTAGCAAAATCCGTTACGGTTGAGTGAAACAATGAAAAATAAGACAGGAAGAAAATTTATAAAAGCCCTGACCCTGGATTTAAAAAAAGACGGATGGGAAAAGAGCCGCGGTTTTGTGATGCGTGATGTACCGATGCCATTTTTGGATGAAAGAAAAAATCCAACGGACGCCACTTGCGCCATCATAAAAATTCTCTATGCGGGTGTATGCGGTTCAGACCGCGGACTATGGTATCGGACCGCCTTTAAGGATTTACTTCGCGACTCCTTAAAGAGAGAACAGAAAACTATTCGAATCACGGGGCATGAATTTGTGGGAGAGATTGTGGAAGTGGGATCAATGGTAGAGAATCTTTACTCTGATCCGGATCCACATAATAAAGCGAAAATAGAAGTCGGCAGTCTGATCTCCGGAGATTCTCATGTTACCTGCGGCCGATGCTATCAATGCCGCATCGGTGAAGCGCACGTCTGCCTGAATGAATCAATCCTCGGAATTTCCATTGACGGAATCTTTGCCGAGTATGTAAAAATTCCCGCGAAGAATCTCTGGCCGGTCGATGAGACACGCCTGCGTCTCCCTCTTGCCGCCATTTATGACCCTTTCGGCAACGCAGTTCATGCTATGACGGTCACTGATTTTAGAGGACAGCGGGTGGCGATATTTGGATGCGGACCGATCGGACTTTTTTCTATTCTTCTCGCACGCAATTTCGGCGCGGCCAAGGTCATCGCTATAGACATATCAGCAGAGAATCTCAAAATGGCGAAGGAATTGGGCGCGCACGAGACTATTTTAATTCCTAAAACTCATAAGAAAGAAACTTGGGAAGCGGATGAAAGTGTCGTTGAAAAAATTATGAATCTTACCTACTCAAAGGGAGTTGATGTGTCGATGGAAATGGCAGGGGCATTTTCTTCGGTCAACAATGCAATAAATTCGACCAGAAGAGGCGGTCAGGTAATATTTTTTGGCATCAAAGACGGGGATATCACTATCCCGAAATTTTCCCGCCTGATTACCCGGGGACTGACTATTCACAACATTATCGGGCGCGAAATCTTTCGCACCTGGCAAATAGCCCAGCGTATTTTAAATGACAAGACAAATGGCATCGCGGGCGCCATCTGGAATGTAATCCTAAAAAAAGGAGTTGGAACAATCTTGGATTTCAAAGACTTTGACCCGATGAGATTTGAGGCGGCAATGGACAAAAATCCGAAGATTCTATTTAAAATTAATGGTTAAATTATATGGAAATAAACTTACGCAGAGAAAATAAAAGTTATGCCATCAAAGTTGAAGCCCTTGAAAATAGCGCGCTTTTGGGTTCCGCTTACCTTTATATTATGTTTAATGATTTACATAAAGAGCCCTTTGGTTTTTTGGAGAATGTTTTTGTACAAGAAGTAAATAGAGGAAGTGGTATAGGGAAAAAAATAGTACAAGCGGCAATAGAGGAAGCAAAAATACAAAAATGTTATAAAATTATTTGCACTAGCCGGTCTGATAATTCCGCAGTCCATACGTTCTATAATAAGCTTGGCTTCAGTGACTACGGCAAAGAATTTAGACTAGATTTATAATCATATGTACTCCAATAAATTAAGTCAGGATCTGGAAAATGAACTGCAAAACCTAAAAAAGACGGAGAAATTCAAGCTGGAAAGGGAACTAGAAGGCGCGCAGGGAGCCGAGGTGTCCATTGGCGGTAAAAAAGTTTTAATGTTTGCTTCAAACAATTATCTGGGTTTGGCAAACCACCCGGAGATTGTGAAAAGCGCCAAGGAGGCCATGGGTAAATACGGCTTTGGGCTTTCCTCTGTGCGTTTTATTTCAGGCACGGAGACAATACACAAAACTTTAGAAAAAAAATTAGCTCAATTTTTGGGAACGGAAGATGCTATTTTGTATTCCACAAATTTCATGTCAAATTTGGGGTTTTTCGCAACCTTGGTAAATGAACCATTTGGTAAAACCGAGCATGTCGACGTGATATATAGCGATGAATTGAATCATGCCAGCATCATTGACGCCTTCAAACTATGCAAGAAGGATAACGTTGTAAAAAGAATTTATCCGCATGGCGACCTGGTGTCTCTCGCGCAAATGCTTAACGAAGATAAAAGCAAAGGATATCGTTTCAAAATTATTGTGACGGATGGGGTTTTCTCCATGGAAGGATTTTTGGCGCAACTGCCGAAAATTTTGACACTCGCGCAAAAGCATGGGGCGCTGCTTTTTGTAGATGATGCGCACGCTGTAGGAGTGTTGGGTAAAACGGGCGCGGGCACGCCGGAACATTTCGGACTACACGGGAAAATTGACGTTCTCTCCGGAACTTTTGGCAAAGCTCTCGGCGGAGCAATCGGGGGGTATATCGCCGGAAAAAAACAAATGATTGAATTACTTCGACAAAAATCCCGAACATATCTTTTCTCTAATTCCGTTCCTCCGTCGGTAGTTATGGCATCTATTAAAGCTTTAGATTTATTGGCCAATCGGCCGGAACTTTTAACAAAAGTAAGAGAAAATTCAGAATATTTTAGAAATGGAGTAAAAAAATTGGGTTTCAGTGTGCTAGAAGGCAATCATCCGATAGTCCCGGTAATGCTCGGTGATGCAGGAGTAACTCAAGAAATGAGTAAGAGGCTCTTAGAAAAAGGTCTGTATGTGGTTGGTCTCTGGTACCCAGTCGTTCCGGAAAATGCTGCCAGATTGCGTTTTCAGATTTCCGCTGCTCATTCTCGCGAGCAAATTGACCGGGCGCTAAAAATAATGCTGAGTGTTGGTAAAGAAATGAAAATAATATAATATACGGGTATGATTTCTCGAATATTCGTAGTACCAAAAAATGGAGGCTCCAGGGCAGACTCATATCTTGTTGACACTAAAATGTCCGAAAAAGAACTCGCGAAGCTCGCTGAGGCGCTCACTAACCCCATTTTGGAAAAATATTTTATCAATAAGTCTCCTGAAATAGGAAATTATACTTATGCCATCGAAATCGGATTTTTACCGGGAGTCACGGATAATGTCGGTCATACAGTCAAGGAAATAGCCGGGGATTTGCCCAATTTGAATAACCAATATGGCATTGAAATTTATACTTCTAAAATTTTCTTTAATAAGTCGCATAATCTTGAAGATGTTCAAAAATATTCTCAAACTTTGTTTAATCCTCTTATCGAAAGATCGTTCATAACGAAGGTAAAGTCTGGGAAAATTAATTTGCCTGACGAGATCCCGGAGGTAATCTTACACAAGAGCATACCAGTTATTAGTGTGCCGCTTCAAACCTCTGATGACGAGCTCGTTAAAATAGGCAGAGATGGAATAGTGGATCCGGATGGTTTGCGCCGTGGACCATTAGCACTCGATTTATCCTCAATGAAGGCCATTCGGGAGCACTTTACAAAACTCCGGAGAGACCCGACTGACATCGAACTGGAATCTCTGGCGCAAACATGGTCTGAACACTGCAAACACACTATCTTTGCCGACCCGATTGATGACATCAAGGATGGTTTGTATAAAACATATATCAAGGGTGCCACTAACTTAATCCGGAAACAGAAGGGTCAGAACGACTTCTGTATATCCGTATTCTCTGATAATGCCGGCGGAATAGTTTTTGATAATGATTATTTAGTCACCCACAAGGTCGAGACGCACAACAGCCCTTCGGCCTTAGACCCTTTCGGTGGGGCAGTTACAGGAATCGTGGGAGTCAACCGCGATACGATTGGTTTCGGGCTCGGCGCCAAGCCCGTAGCTAATACTTATGGATTTTGCTTTGGTGAGCCGCAAGACGAAAGACCCCTTTTTCGCAATATAAATATGACAAGAAAAATGCTTTTACCAAAAAGGATAATGGATGGCGTGATTAAAGGTATTAATGTGGGCGGAAATTGTTCGGGCATTCCGACTCTCTCGGGATTTCTTAAATTTGATGATAGATACAGAGGCAAACCAGCTCTGTTTGCCGGAACTGTTGGACTAATTCCGAGAATAATTAACGGAAAATTCTCTCATTCCAAGCGAGCACGAGCAGGGGATTATATCGTTATGGTTGGAGGAAGAGTGGGACTAGATGGAATACACGGAGCGACTTTTTCATCTGTTTCACTAGATTCAACTTCACCGGCCGCAGCCGTTCAGATCGGCGACCCGATCACCCAAAAGAAAATGAGCGATGCGATTGTAAAAGAGGCGCGTAATGACAATTTATACAACAGCATCACCGACAACGGTGCTGGAGGATTATCCTGTTCGGTTGCAGAAATGGCAAAAGAATGCGGCGGTGCAAAAGTAATGCTCGAAAAAGTACCGCTTAAATATCCTGGTCTACGCCCGTGGGAGATTTGGATCTCCGAATCGCAAGAGAGAATGACGCTTTCCGTGCCAAAGGGCAAATGGAATGCATTTCATTCCCTGATGGAAAGTAGGGGAGTCGAAGCCACTGTCATCGGAGAATTCACAAATTCGGGAAAGGTTGTCGTGCAGTATAAAGATAAGAAAATTATGGATTTAGCGATGGACTTTTTGCACAACGGATTGCCAAAACAACATTTAATAACGGCTTCATACAAACATTCTAACCTTGAGCCCAAAATGCCTGCGGGTTCATCTCGCACAAAAATTCTGGAAGAATTGCTTGCAGATATCAATCTGTCAGGATTTTCATTCATATCCGAGCAGTATGACCATGAAGTGCAGGCATCTTCAGTTCTCAAGCCTCTCACCGGACCTGGCAGGATAAATACGGATGCGCAAGTTTTTCGTCCAGTTTTAAACTCAAATAAAGGCGTGGTCTTATCATCTGGAGTTTATCCTTCATACGGAGACATCAGTACTTACCATATGGCCTCTTGCGCTGTCGATACCGCAATTCGAAATTCAATTGCTTGCGGTGGAACGCTCTCCCACCTCGCAATTTTGGATAATTTCTGTTGGAGTTCATCAAATGACCCGAAACGGCTTGCGCAGCTAGTAGATGCTGTAAAAGCCTGCTATAACACCGCAGTAGGCTATGGCACGCCATTTATCTCAGGCAAGGACAGTATGTTTAATGATTTTAATGGCTACGATGAAAAGGGTAACCCCATTGCCATTTCTATTCCGCCGACGCTTCTTATTTCCGCAATCAGCGTAATGCCTGATCTTTATAAAACTGTATCGCCCGAATTTAAAAATGCAGATGACATTATTTATTTGTTGGGAGAGACAAATGATGAACTGGGAGCCAGCGAATATTTTAAAATGTTAGGTGCAATCGGAAACAATGTCCCAAATGTAAATTTGCATAAAAATCTAAAAACTTATCTGGCGCTAGAAAAGGCCATTCAAAAAGAATTAGTGGCCTCTTCAATTTCACTAACTTCCGGAGGGTTGGGAATTACGCTCGCCAAAGCCTGCGTTGGCGGAATGCTGGGGTGTAACGTTTCTATTAAAAATCTCGAAGGAAATGCGACAACCGTAGATGCCAAACTTTTCTCCGAAAGCCAAGGTAGGATTTTGATATCAGTATCGCCCAAAAACGTTTCCGCATTCGAAAAAATAATGCAAAAAATTCCTCATACTCGTCTGGGAAAAACACGAGGAAGTGAAAAAATTACTCTAACGGACGGTAAAATAAAGATAGTGGATACGGATGTGAAGAAATTACACACCATTTATCATAAATTTTCAGAAAAAATGAAGTGACTTACATATCTATCAAGAGAAAGTATATTAAAATGAAGAAAATAAAAATTATGATAATGTCCGGATATGGACTCAATTGCGAAGAGGAAACAAAATTCGCTTTTGAGTCGGCGGGCGCAAAAAAGAATGTTACAGCGGATATTGTGCATATTAATGATCTCATAGCAAAGCCCAAAATGCTTTCGGAATATCAGATTCTGGCTTTCCCGGGAGGATTCTCTTACGGCGATGATACGGGCAGTGGGAAAGCTTATGCAAATAAGTTTAGGAATCATTTATCCAGAGAACTTGCAGAATTTTTATCCCGTGATACTCTTGCTATCGGCATATGTAATGGATTCCAAATAATGACTAATTTGGGAATTTTGCCCGGCGCGTTAACTTATAATAAAAATGGCAATTTTATTGACCGTTGGGTTGATTTGGAAGTCAAAGGCAAAAGCCCATGGCTCAAGGGAATTAAAAAATTATCTGCCCCGATAGCGCATGGTGAGGGACGTTACGTTATTTCTGAAAAAGAGTATAGAAAGATGTCCAGCAAAGGCAGATCTGCTTCGGACGGAAAAGAGGCCAGTCAAGTCGCATTCGTATATACAAAAGGAGAAATAGATAAATTCCAAAATCTTGAGATAAATCCAAATGGCTCGGCTTTTGGCATAGCGGGAGTTTTAGCGTATAATGGGAGAGTCCTCGGGCTAATGCCGCATCCGGAGAGAGCAATGTTTTCACATCAAAGTCCGCTGTGGTATAAAAATAAATCCCGACCTCAGTCGGGAAAAGAAGGCGCAGGTTTGCAGATTTTTAAAAACGCGATCAATTATTTTTGATAATAAACTATGAACGAGGACTTAAATGAAAAATGCGCAGTTTTTGGGATTTTTGGCGATAAGTCGCCTTCTTCGACAGAAACTGCCAGTGAAACTTATTTCGGACTGTTTTCCCTTCAGCATCGTGGACAAGAACATTCCGGTATCGCAACGGCAGACGGTAAAAATATTCGTTTACACAAAGATTCCGGGCTCGTTAGCCAAATCTTCACCAAAGAAATCCTCGCAAAGCTTCCCGGCTTCGCTGCCATCGGACACAATCGCTATTCGACCTCAAGTGGTAGTCAAATTGAATACGCGCAGCCGTTTCTGTATGACAATCTTTTTGCCTTGGGGCATAATGGCAATTTGCCAAGCACAAAAAAACTCGTTAAGTTCTTAAAAAAAAATAATGAGATTACAAAAAATCTCTCTGATACTCAGCTCATGACGCAGTCGATCGGCGTCTATATGAAAAAAGGGAAGTCGCTTGCTGATGCAATAATTAAAGTTTACCCCCTTTTTACCGGCGCTTTCTCCTGTGTGGCTCTGGGATTGGATTCATTGGTAGCTTTCCGCGACCCGCGGGGCCTACGTCCGCTATGCATGGGTAAAAAAGGCAAAGAAATTATAATTTCTTCGGAAACCTGCGCACTGTATACCATCGGAGCAAAATTTGTTCGAGAAATTGAGCCGGGAGAGATGGTTGTTATCAGTAAAGCCGGCAAGGAGACAATTACGAAAAGTGTCACTCTGGCAAATGTAAAACCTAAACTGGATATCTTTGAATTTATTTATTTTGCCCGCCACGACAGTATGCTACTCGGAAAGTCTGTCTACCAGGTGAGAAAAAACCTGGGTCGCATTTTGGCGCGAGATAATAAACTTTTGGTGGATATGGTAATCCCGGTGCCGGAGACAGCAATTCCGGCCGCGATCGGCTACGCAGAAGAGTCAGGCATACCATTTGAGATAGCTATTGCAAAAAATCGCTATATCAACCGGACTTTTATCGAGCCGACCCAAGCATTGCGTCAAGAAAAAGTGAAAATGAAACTTAACCCTATTATTGATGTGATCAAGGGCAAAAAAATTGCCGTGATGGATGATTCTATTGTACGCGGCAATACCAGCAAACAAATTGTTAAAATGCTTTTCGACTCTGGCGCCAAGGAAGTTCATTTTTTGGTTAGTTCAGCTCCCATACGATTTCCCGATTTTTATGGCATTGATACTCCCAATCAAAACGACCTCATCAGTTCCAGAAAAACTATTGCCGAGATTTGCGCATTTCTCGGCGCTACGTCTTTATCATATTTATCAATTGATGGAATGGTGGAAGCGACGGGACTGCCAAAAGAGCGCTTTTCGCTTTCTGCTTTTGATGGCATTTATCCGATACCGATATATGAGCGGGCGAAAGAAATAAATTATAATGTCCCCAAAAACTAAATTAAAATTGGCGGTTCTTATTTCCAACGCCGGCACCGGCACTAACCTAAAAGCCATAATTGACGGAATTGCCACGTCAAAAATAAATGCCGAAATTTGCGCGGTGATTTCGGATAAGGCAGATACGCCGGGATTAAAACACGCTAGAGAGAACAACTTGATAATCGAAATTTGCGAAACGAAAGAAGCTCTGCACCCGCTTTTGAAGAAACTAAACCCTGACTATATTGCTCTCGCCGGCTGGAAACAGATCATTCTAGATGAGGTAGTTCTGGCATATCCAAATAGAATTTTAAATTTGCATCCCGGGTTGATTCCGGATGCAATTGAAGGTAGTGTTAAGAATCCGGACGGCACAGATGCACTCTGGAATAAAGGAAGGCTGACAAATAAAGCAATTCAAAACTTTCTAAACCATAAAGCCACCTATGCCGGCTCCTCCATCCATTATCTAACTTTAAACTTTGATTTTGGACCGGTACTAGGCAGAACTTTTGAAAAAATTGAAAGTGGTGATGATGTTGAATCTTTATACAAGCGTTTAAAAAAAAAGGAAAATGTATTATACGTGGAAGTTTTAGAGAAATTGTCCAATGATGACAAAGAATAAGCAGAAAATTTTAATAATAGGCGGCGGGGGAAGGGAACACGCCATAGGATGGAAAGTCTCTCAATCACCGAAAGCCGGAAATATTTTCTTTGCGCCAGGGAATGCCGGAACAGCCGAACTAGGAATCAATGTTGCCATCTTGGCTACCGATATTTCTAAACTGCTCCATTTTGCTAAAAAAGAAAAAATTGATTTGACCTTAGCTCTACCGGACGATCCACTTGCGCTCGGTATCGTGGATGAATTTAGGAAAAATGGGATGCGAATTTGGGGCTCGACAAAAGCGGCGGCAAGAATTGAATGGTCTAAAGCATTTTCTAAAAATTTTATGG